>NZ_OAOP01000003.1:0-300000 GCF_900207585.1 Bacillus oleivorans
GTAAGATCCCTTGAAGATGACAAGGTAGATAGGTCTGAGGTGGAAGCACGGTGACGTGTGGAGCTGACAGATACTAATCGATCGAGGACTTAACCAAAAATTTATGGTGATTCGGTCCTTACAGATTCATTCTTTAGTCGTTATCTAGTTTTGAGAGAGCGAAGTTCTCCAAAATAGTTCTTGAAAATTTCAAGAAACCCATTATAATAGAATTTGTCTTTATTTTTTCAGCTATAACCGGTCTGGTAATTATGGCGAGAAGGTCACACCCGTTCTCATCCCGAACACGGAAGTTAAGCTTCTCAGCGCCAATGGTAGTTGGGGGCTCTCCCCCTGCGAGAGTAGGACGTTGCCAGGCTTTATATTCCGCAGTAGCTCAGTGGTAGAGCATTCGGCTGTTAACCGAACGGTCGTAGGTTCGAATCCTACCTGCGGAGCCATAAGGAGAGCTGTCCGAGTGGCCGAAGGAGCACGATTGGAAATCGTGTAGGCGGGCAAAACCTGTCTCAAGGGTTCAAATCCCTTGCTCTCCGCCATCATACATATGGCCCGTTGGTCAAGCGGTTAAGACACCGCCCTTTCACGGCGGTAACACGGGTTCGAATCCCGTACGGGTCACCATTTATTTTTTTGAAGTTCGGAAGCTCAAGTTTGGAGGATTAGCTCAGCTGGGAGAGCACCTGCCTTACAAGCAGGGGGTCGGCGGTTCGATCCCGTCATCCTCCACCACTAATTTTCTTAGTGTATGAGTTGAAAAACTTAAATATTTTTATTACCGCGGGGTGGAGCAGTCCGGTAGCTCGTCGGGCTCATAACCCGAAGGTCGCAGGTTCAAATCCTGCCCCCGCAACCAATAAAAAATGGTCCGGTAGTTCAGTTGGTTAGAATGCCTGCCTGTCACGCAGGAGGTCGCGGGTTCGAGTCCCGTCCGGACCGCCATTTATAATGAAGGCTCAGTAGCTCAGTCGGTAGAGCACGTCCGAATTAGCTACGAAGCATTACAACAGCACACAAGTCGAGCTGCTTCTTGCAACAACTTACTGAGACTTGGGTGAAGGACTAGCAGAAAAATGGATAAGTGATAATTCTTTAATTGGCTCAGTAGCTCAGTCGGTAGAGCAAAGGACTGAAAATCCTTGTGTCGGCGGTTCGATTCCGTCCTGAGCCACCATTGTAAATCTGGAATCCATTACCTCTAGAAAGAGTAGTGGAGATATAGTATAATAATTATCTTGCCGGTGTAGCTCAATTGGTAGAGCAACTGACTTGTAATCAGTAGGTTGGGGGTTCAAGTCCTCTCGCCGGCACCATTTTTTCTTGGTACTAATTTTATATGGATCGTGGAGGGGTAGCGAAGTGGCTAAACGCGGCGGACTGTAAATCCGCTCCCTCTGGGTTCGGCGGTTCGAATCCGTCCCCCTCCACCATTGATCACAGGGGCATAGTTTAACGGTAGAACAGAGGTCTCCAAAACCTCCGGTGTGGGTTCGATTCCTACTGCCCCTGCCATTTTCATGTGATGGCGGCTGTGGCGAAGTGGTTAACGCATCGGATTGTGGTTCCGACATTCGTGGGTTCGATTCCCATCAGCCGCCCCATTTTTCACATTTTAGTATCCTACTTCATATGTTATTATTGGGCTATAGCCAAGCGGTAAGGCAACGGACTTTGACTCCGTCATTCGTAGGTTCGAATCCTGCTAGCCCAGCTTTGCGGAAGTAGTTCAGTGGTAGAACACCACCTTGCCAAGGTGGGGGTCGCGGGTTCGAATCCCGTCTTCCGCTCCAAACTACTCTAATAAATGGCGCCATAGCCAAGTGGTAAGGCAGAGGTCTGCAAAACCTTTATCACCGGTTCGAATCCGGTTGGCGCCTCCATAGTATGCCGGTGTGGCGGAATTGGCAGACGCGCACGACTCAAAATCGTGTTCCGTAAGGAGTGTCGGTTCGACCCCGACCACCGGTATCGAGGAATTGGATATTGAATCTAAAAAGGTTTCCCTGAATGGGAAATCTTTTTTTGTTTTATTAATAAACTTTTTATTTGAAACAGAAGAACCGTCCCTTTGTCTCTTTCCTTTGTCTCTTTTCAGCAATATGACTTTTGCCCAATTTTCCACACACTGTTTTCTCCAACATAGACAAATGCATAGGATATAAGACATTATGGGTTTATGAAAAGGAGAATGAATATGTACTTAAATTCATACCACTATCATCACTGTTATATTCCTATACATCACAACAGCTGGGTTAACAGTTGGAATCCACATAATTTTAATTGCAATAACTACCGGAATTCAGCGTATTATCAGTTGGACCAAAATTACGGGAACTATTATGGAATCAACAGATTAAAAGATTATGGATCAAAGCCTTTTGTTATTAACATTAATGAAGCAACTAAGCAAAACAACACTTTCCGGACGGCTTTATGGACAGGAGAACATTTACAACTTACTTTGATGAGTATCAATGCAGGAGAAGACATCGGGCTAGAAATCCATCCGAACGTCGATCAATTCCTTCGTGTTGAAGAAGGACAAGGACTTGTTCAAATGGGGAAAAGGAGAGATCGAATAGATTTTCAACGAAGAGTTTATGATGATTATGCCATTCTGATTCCTGCTGGAACATGGCATAATTTAATCAATACGGGTAATACGCCACTAAAACTATATTCTATCTACGCACCGCCTCAGCATCCATTTGGAACTGTTCATGAATCTAAAGCAGATGCCATAGCTGCGGAAAAAAGTCAGGGCTTTTGAAGTATGGGGACGGTTCTTGTGTTTCATTCGTTTCAACAAACGAACTTCGAGAGGAAACCGACGAAGAAACATTTACAGCGTCAATAAGAAAAAAGCACTTGTTAAATTAGCAAGTGCTTAGTTTTTTCTATGTTTGATTAACTGCCCCCTGTCTGCAGCATGAGGCGGCCGCTCTAACCATCCATTATCAATCATTATGTTCATACCATCTTCGGCGTACTGTCCAACTTCAGCTGTAAGTCGAGCATAATTAGCAGCTATGTCTCGCCTTTGACTCATGGATATAGCTGCCCCATAATTTCCCATCCCAGAAGCATTTAATAAACTGATATGAAACATCATTAGCTTATCTGAAAAGGGTGGTTCAGTCACATTTGCTACTTCGTGGTCCCAGGTCATAGGTACAGGAAGATCATATTCACTTAAATATTTTGCGAAGACTTTCATATGTTTTTTTGCTATTTCTTTGCCTCGCTGCATGTAATCCCTAACTTTTTTAGATTTTGCAACTTGTCCAAACCCAATCGTTATGGCTTCTCCGATTTTGTTAGTCTGAACATTAGCGTAAAAATTCATTATTTCAATTCCTGTTAAAGGTCTTTGTTCGCCAAACCAACCAGCTAAAAAACTTTGTTTATTGACAAAATCCACTTCTGTTTGGTAAGGGATATATGGAGGACGTACTTCAATTCCTTTTGATAATAAAAGCGATGTTGCCTCATTATATAACTCAGTAGTTGACACAAGACAACTAGAAAAGAATTCTCTCACATCTTTTCTTACTATGTTGGGCAGGATTGCCCCATATGTGGCCAATCCACCTTTCGTCATGTGTTTTATATAATTTAAAAAGAGCGTATCTTGAAATAGTCGCGGGGCATTTGGATTAACATCTTCATCTGTAAATCCTTTAGGTATGGGAATCCTTTCATCCTTAAACATTTCTTTCATAATTTCTATATGGTCGTTTGAAAGTCTCAATGCATGTTCAATGATAGGCTTTATTTCTGTATCGTCCACTTTTTCAAGAAAATACTTTAACATACATATAGACAAACTATCAGCTAAAAATGTTGTCCAAAGACTTGAAAGTTCTGCTGATGTTAAACGAATATGATGTTCCTTTTCCATTTTGATTCGCCTACCTTTTTTGTAGTTTGATGTAACGGGGGGACGGTTCTCTTGTTTCGCGAAACAAGAGAACCGTCCCTTTGTTTCATACGATAACCTTCGACTTCTGTTTAAGCCATCTGCGGTAGATGAGCCAAATGATTAAAACAAATCCTAAATATAAAGAAAGACCATACATAAAGGTTTGAATGGAAGTGAATAACTGATTTCCTAAAAAGGCGTAAATAATCATCGAAGGAAGTTCACCAATGGCTGTTGCGAGAAAATAGATTTTAAATGGAATCGGGCTTAGTCCGGAACCAATGTTGATGACGGGGGCAGGGACAATAAAAATCAGACGTGCAAACAATACGGTAATAAAACTATTCTTAGTAATGATACTGTTCCACTTTTCATAACCTTTAAAGCGGCTTACATATTGTTTAAATTCATGAACAAAAAAATATCGTGCCAGTAAAAAAAAGATAACGGCAGCTCCTACGGTGCCGAACCAGTTAATGACACCGCCAATCCAAACCCCATATTTCATTCCCATCATTCCAGCAAATATGGTAAATGGGACAATGGGAATGATACTAAATAAAACCGCCAGAAAAAACATCAAAGGAAGATGTGAAAAATCACTGTCCTGAAGCCAGTCTAATAAAAAATCTCTATAATAAAAGGCAGTTAAAAGGATCAATCCATACATTAATAAAAAATACAATATTTTTCTCATTCATATACCGCCCCAAACTAAGAACTCGATTGGATAAAAGCTTTGCATAACCGGATTTCGCAAAACAAATGAAACACGAGAACCGTCCCTTTGTTTCAACCTCATCTTAAAAGGTCTAATATCCATTTTTTTAAATCTACAATACGTATGTGATCGATGCTTTTATTGGTTCCAGTTACGATTATTGGTGCGAGAGAATCATCTTTATGCAGCGAACCATGGGCACCTCCACCTGTATGTTGAGGAGAACTTTCTCCAATAAATTCGTAACCAGGCTTGGCATCCACTATTAAAAAATCTCCTTTATGTGAATGTAATGCACCATAAAGTCTTGCTAATGCATCGGGATAATCTCCATATTCAATTTGATTTTGATTAATAGTCAGATCAAGTATGGAGCGATTTCCTTTAATAAACCAAGTCTGATTATAAGCATCTTTAAAATCGCCTTCTTTTTTAAATTGAAAAACTCCGTCCAGATTTCCTGATTTCACTTGCATCATGTCGTTTTCCTTCCATGCAATCCATGCGATACGCTCATCTTTTTGCAGCTTACTAATCACATCTTGCAGAGAAATATCCTTACTAATCTTGTATATATATGCCATTCGCTCATTGGCTGTAATAACAAGTTCATCTTCTTTACTAACTGACTCATTAAGTTTTAATATGTGGTAGTCCGAAAGAACCTCTCTTAGATCAATTAATGCGTTCTCTTTGTCTCTTTTAACTTTTGACTGCTCGCTATCTCCAATGATAATCCATACTATGTGATCAAGAGCATTCTTCCAGCTTGGAAATACATTTAATACTTCCTGTAATTGTTTATCAACTTCCTCAATACCTTTCGTCGTCATAGGTCCCTTTTTATGAACGGTGTTATCATTTCCAGGAAAGTATAGGATCGTAAAATCAGGGAGAGTGTCATTCTCCAACATATATTTTAATTCTTGAGCTGAAAATGCATCATTAAGTCCTAATCGATTTAATAAATGTAAATTATTTTCGTCTTGACGAATAAAAGCGCCCAATGACAATATCTTTGGGCCAAAGGTATTGTATTGATCCGGCAAACCAGTAGGTTTTGATATTATCTTTGGGATGTTAAGAGTATGTTCGTAATTTCCGCGGTAAATGATTGCGTTAATCGAAGCTGTTACTTTCCCTCTTTTATCTAATACTTCATGAAGGGTTTCCACTTGTGGGCTTAGATCGATATTATTAAATTGATATAAGGCATCTTCTGCAAATTGTGTAGCCCCAATCTTTAATATTTCGAACCAACCATTACCGTAATTGATGATGCGCTTTTCATCTTCGTCATACCAGACAAGACCAGGGATTTTATGTTGTTCGGGATAAGTCCCTGTTATTAAAGAGCTATCAATTGTAACAGACATCGTTGGATAGGAACTGATTAAGTTTTTATGATATTGGCCATTTTTTATAAAAAATTCCAGGGCTGGAGCTTTATTTTCTTGAATCGCTTTTTTTAAAGGTTCATCCATTAATGAATCGATGGTAAGAAAAACGATTTTAGGTGAGGTTTGGTTTTTCATTTGAATGGCGATAGGGTTATCTTTCACTTCATGATTATCACTATTAAAAGAGCAGCTCATTAAAAGGATGGAAAGAAATATTATAAAAATCGAGCGAAAACGCATTATCATTTCACCTTCGAGATTCATCATTTTTATTCGTGATTTAGTCTTCACGATTTCTTCGATTTCTATGTGAAACACAGGGACGGTTCTTCCGTTTCATTCGTTTCGCGAAACGAATGAAACGGAAGAACCGTCCCCCTGTCTCATCACCCCTGTCTCAAAAAAGGAAATATAACTTTTTTGTAGAAATAGTAGTTGGTGATAAATTCATATCCGAGATTCAACAACAATTAAAAAATGATGAAAATATGAGGAGGAAATCATGGGGAGACCAGTACATTTTGAAATTCATGTTGATGACATGGAGCGGGCTAAGAAGTTTTATGGAGAAGTATTTGGATGGACATTTGAAGATTGGAGTGAATATGCGGGAATGCCTTATTTTGGGGCTGTGACTGGCGATGCAAATCAGCCTGGCATCAACGGAGCTTTGATGCAGCGCCAAAGTGCTGCTCCGGAACCAAATCAGGCGATTAATGGCTATGCTTGTACAATGGGAGTGGCAGATTACGATTCTACTGAGGCTAAGATTTTGAATAATGGCGGCAAGGTTGCTATGCCAAAATATGCTCTGCCTGGTATGGCGTGGCAGGGATATTATATGGATACTGAAGGAAATATATTTGGTATTCATCAGCCGGATGAGAACGCGAAATAAAAAGGGACACAAAAATGATGCTCTTTCAGAAAATTGCAGCACATTTTAACTGAACATTTAAGGAAGTAAAAGAATAAGTTACTTTTTATTATATAAAATGCTTCTTCCCAATTTTTTTTGCTAATTGGATATCAATAAAACTCCATTCTAATAGCTGTTTATTTAAAAAACGATAAAACACTCACAAATGTTGATATATCAATATTTGTGAGTGTTTTTTTTGAGAAAAAGGATGAATAAGGTAGGGTTTAAATTTTACACATTTTTTACACAAGGATTTCTAAAGAATTTATGTTTATCCATTGATATTAATGGGTTCTCTCAAATTAATTTAGTAGGGACAATCGTAAATTAGAAACCAGCAAATATTTACAAAAATCTCGAAAGCAATTCAAAAATGAATGATATTGTATTACCGACAGGCAGTCAGTCGATTAAAAGAAGGTGTAAAAAATGAGAGTTGTAAAAGAAGCCGAGGAACGCAGAAACGAAATACTTGACGCGGCTGATGAGCTTTTCGGTCAGAAGGGCTTTGACGGCACAAGTACAAAAGATATTATCGAAAAGGTCGGAATTGCGCGGGGAACTCTCTATTATCACTTCAAGTCGAAGGAGGATATTATGGACGCGCTGATTGAGCGGTATAATGGCCGTCTTTTAGGCGCGGCGCAGGAAATTGCCGTAGACAAGAGGATCCCCTTAATTGAGCGGATTATTCGGGTTGTAATGGCAATGAACTTAAGTGGTGCAAGCAGCAAAGAGATAATGGAGCATATTCACAAGCCGCAGAACGCGCTAATGCATCAGAAAATTCAAAAGGTCATCGTTTGCGGCGTTACGCCGATACTGACGGGAATCATCCGGGAGGGGATTGAACAGGGTCTGTTCAACACACCGTTCCCGTATGAATGTATGGAAATGGTTGTGGTATATGCGAATGCCGTTTTTGATGAAAATTTGGTTGAAATGAAGGACGAGGATCGCACTTCACGCATACAGGCGTTTATTTTTAACACAGAAAGGCTGCTCGGTGCCAAAAGCGGAAGTCTCATGTCCATTATGCAATTATTTGGGAGCGAAAATGGAGAAAGCAATGAATAATTCGGGAGAAACCAGAGGTGACTTATGTATAACAGAATAATCCGCAATGACATTATAAAGAGCAAAGTAATTACGTTGACAACAACGATTTTTGTCGCTGCTGCAGCTATGCTTGTTTCCCTTGCGGCGATACTCACCGTCAATCTAACTGGGGCGCTAGATACAATTATGACGAAAGCAGAAACTCCGCATTTTATGCAGATGCATTCAGGTGAAATTAATACTGCACGGCTTGAGGCTTTTGCGGAGAAGAATCCGAACGTCGATGAATTTCAGGTAGTTGAATTTCTCAACATCGACGGTGCAAAGATTATTTTAGGTGATCAATCGCTTATCGATAGTGTCCAGGATAATGGTTTCAGCGTTCAGAGTGAAAAATTTGATTATCTTTTTGATCTTGATGGAAACATCATCAACGTATCCGACGGCGAGCTGTATGTCCCAGTAAGCTATATGAAGGATAACATCACAAAGGTCGGTGACAAGGCCGTAATTAGCGGGAAGGAATTTACTGTTGCAGGATTTCTGCGCGATTCACTAATGAATTCTTCGCTTTCTGCCTCTAAGAGATTTCTTGTCAGTGAAAATGATTACGTAGAATTAAAAAAACTTGGAAGTACGGAGTATCTGATTGAGTTTAGATTAAAGGATTTTTCGGCGATAGGCGCATTTGAAACCGCTTATGCCTCCGCAGGACTTGAAGCGAACGGACCAACGGTTACATATACACTTTTTAAAATGATGAATGCAATTTCCGACGGGATGATGATTGCGATTATCCTTCTTGTAAGCGCACTTGTCGTTACAATTGCATTGATGTGCATCCGCTTTACGCTCCTTGCGAAAATCGAAGAGGACTACCGTGAAATTGGCGTTATGAAGGCAATCGGACTACGTGTTTCCGACATAAAGAAGATTTATCTTGCGAAATATGCAGTGATTGCGGCTGCAGGCAGTATTCTTGGGTATATTCTTTCACTGATGTTCCAAGACATGCTACTAGAAAATATTCGGCTATATATGGGTGAAAGCGAAAATTCTTCTTTTGCCTTAAGTTTAGGAATCATTGGTATATTACTTGTATTTGTTGTAATTCTTGCATATGTAAGCGGAATGTTGAATCGCTTCCGTAAAATTTCAGCTGCTGAAGCCATACGCTTTGGCACTTCACAGGAAAAAAAAGCTGGAGCAAAGCGTTTTACACTGAATGGAAACAGATTATTTACCACGTATATTTTTCTCGGTATCAAAGATGTTCTGGCAAGGAAAAGACTTTACACCACAATGCTTGTGGTACTGGTAATTTCGTCATTTATTATGATTGTTCCGCAGAACCTGTAAAATACAATTTCTTCAAAAAGCTTCATCCAATATATGGGGATAGGAAACTACGATTTGCGTATACAGACCAACCAAAACCATGAAAAAGCAGCTGAAATTGTACAGACGCTGAACAGCGACAGCTCTATTGCAAAGGTAGCCGCGCTTACAACTAAAACATTTAAAGTCAAGCGCGCGGACGGGTCAGAGGAAAATATTAAAATTGAACTCGGTGATCATTCAGTATTTCCGATAGAATATTCCGAGGGAAGAGCACCCGCCAGAGATCATGAAATTGCGCTTTCGACTATAAACGCAGATGAGATGAGCAAAAAGGTCGGCGATTATCTTACGCTGATGATTGGAGGGGAGGAGAAAGATCTCACGGTAAGCGGAATATATTCCGACGTTACGAACGGCGGCAAAACGGCAAAGGCTGTTTTCACCGACAATTCGGCGGACATTATGTGGACCATTGTCCCCGCTGAACTTTCGGATAAGTCCCTTGTCGACAGTAAGGTATCAGAATATACGGACAGATTTGATTTTGCAAAGGTGACCGACATTGATGAATTTGTGAAACAGACTTTAGGCTCAACGATTAGCTCCGTCGAAACGGCATCCTATGCCTCAATGGCCGTTGCGCTGGTTATTACAGTACTCGTTACACTGTTATTTATGAAAATGCTTGTTGCAAAAGATAGATATTCGATTGCAGTAATGAAAGCTTTCGGCTTCACAAACTCGGATCTAAAAAAACAGTTTGTTTCTCGTTCGGTTTTCGTTCTGATTGTTGGAATTGTGCTCGGTACACTACTAGCGAACACTCTTGGAGAAATGCTGGCCGGTTTAATGATCTCCTCGTTTGGAGCATCGACGTTTAATTTTGCGGTCAATCCGTTATGGGCATATCTGCTTAGTCCGCTGCTAATGATCGGCGCGGTACTTATTGCAACAATGATCGGCACATCGGGCGCAGGAAAAATAAAAATATCCGAAAACATAAAGGAGTAGGCATATGAAGAAGATTATTATCGGCGATCATCTTGTAAAATCTTACGGTGAGGGCGAGGAAAAGCGCAATGTTCTGGACGGAGTATCCGTTGAAATAAACGAGGGCGAGTTCGTTGCGGTTATGGGACCTTCTGGCTCGGGAAAATCGACACTGTTGTTTGCACTAAGCGGCATGGATGGCGTTAATAGCGGAAAGGTCGTTTTTGACAGCAGAGATTTATCGGCGGTCGGGGAGAAGGAACTTTCAGATATACGCAGAACAAAAATGGGATTTGTTTTTCAGCAGCCGACTATGCTGAAAAATTTGAATATCCTTGACAACATCATTCTTCCATCCATGCGCGACAACAAAAACACCGGGAAAATTTCGGAGAAGGCAAGAGCGCTTATGAAAAGGGTAGGCATTGCAGAGCTTGAAAAGCGAGATATTACACAGGTTTCGGGAGGTCAGCTTCAGCGTGCAGGAATATGCCGCGCACTTATGAACAGCCCAAAAATCATCTTCGGCGACGAGCCGACGGGTGCGCTCAACTCAAAATCTGCGCAGGAGATTATGGACATATTTTCCGAAATTAACACGGACGGTACTGCTGTAATGCTTGTAACTCACGACGCAAAGGTTGCGGCGCGGACAGACCGTATTATGTTCATGCGTGACGGCAAAATTGAAAGCGAATTGAAGCTTCTGAAGTATGACGGGACGGATACGGATGGCAGGGTCGAGAAAGTAATGGTAAAAATGCGGGAAATAGGCATATGATTTTATTGTAGACTTTAATTTTAAAGGAAGTAGCTCCTTCATATCGATACTTGTCCAAGTGAAGGGGCTACATTTTTTCGCCTTTTAGTTTATACGAACATTTTTTCTAATTCTAATGGTTTAATGTACTCTCTATCTTTCTAATCAATCTATAAAGATTTTACCGATACACATATTTCGCCATAACCGCTGTTAATCACATCATCAATGTATCTTTCTAATATCGGTTGTGGGGCTATTAAGAAAAACGAGGATACTACTTTATCCAAACCTCTCAATCACTAATACCTTGTTATAAAAATAAGTTTCATCATTACCCCATCAACCACCTCCCGCAAAAGTCGAAAAAATAGCCCCTATTCCCCATAAATTTTCAGCAAATACCGACAAGTTTCTTGCTACCCTTTGTGTAATCTATTACTAATTTGATAGTTTCCAATAATTACTATCCTATTAAAATACGATTCTGGAGGGGTGTTCATTGAAAAGGGGTTTAAGACGCATATTATTTCTTCTTTCGACAGTGATTTTAGTTTTAAGTACGTTTTTATCACCAGCAGCTATAGCAGAAACTCAACACAAAAGCATGGAAGATAGCTTACAGCAAGCATCGACAAATAAAATTGACAGCAAAGTTAAACAACAAATGGAAACTAATGAGGAAGTATCTCTATTAATTATTTTGAATGACCAAATCGATGCTTCTGCCATCATGAAACAGGCGAATAAAAATGCAAGTGAGAAAAAAGCACTAGGATTAAACAAGAAGCATATGGTACGTTCTGAAATTTTGACGGAATTGAAGGCAAACGCTCATCAAACACAAGAGCCTTTACTAGAACTATTAAAGCAAGAAAAACAAAAGGGGAACGTTAAGAAGTACAAATCCTATCATGTTATTAATGCCATTTCCTTCACAGGTTCAAAGGAAGTCATCGAAAAGATTGCTTCCTTTAAGGAAGTGAAAAAAATCTATTTAGATGAAGTACGTCATTTGGTGAAAGACACTGACTTGACGAACACCTCGAGTGATGAGAATGTACAATGGAATGTCAGTCAAGTATTAGCACCCCAAGCATGGGAGTTGGGAATCGATGGAACAGGAACAGTAGTGGCAAGCATTGATTCAGGTGTGCGATGGGACCACCCAGCCTTAAAAGAAAAATACCGCGGCTATAACGCTGCAGAGGGCACGGTGGAACATCAGTATAGCTTTTTTGATGCGGTAGCTGGACAAGCAGAAAGCTATGATGATAACGGACATGGAACCCATGTTACAGGGACAATGGTTGGAAGCGAGCCTGAAGGAACGAACAAAATCGGTGTTGCTCCAGGAGCAAAGTGGATTGCCGCGAAAGCATTTGATGCAAATGGGAATGGTACAGATTCTGATATTTTAGAGGCTGCCCAATGGATGATGGCACCTGGAGGCAGAGTTGATATGGCTCCAGATGTCGTGAATAATTCCTGGAGCGGCGGCCCAGGTATCAATGAGTGGTTTTTAGAAGTCGTTCAGACTTGGAGAGCATATGGGATATTCCCAGTATTTGCAGCGGGAAATGCATCAATTTTAATCCCTAACGGACCTGGTACGATTGCAAGCCCAGCCAATTATCCAGAATCTTTTGCTGTTGGTGCAGTCGATAAAGAGAATCAAATAGCTGATTTTTCATTCCAAGGTCCATCCCCATACGGTGAAATTAAGCCTGAATTGACAGCACCTGGGGTTAAAATTCGCTCGACCTTACCAGATGGAGGATATGGAGACAAAAGCGGTACCTCAATGGCAGCGCCACATGTTGCCGGAGCGGTTGCTTTACTGCGCCAGGCCAACGCCAATCTAACAGTAGATGAAATCGAGCAAATTTTAATCGAAACGGCTATCCCATTAACCGATCGAGATTTTCTAGAGTCACCTAATCACGGCTATGGGCATGGCCTGCTGAACGTCTATGATGCCGTATTGTCAGAAACACAAGGGATGGGAATGATTACAGGGAATGTAACGGTTGAAGGTGAAGACGCGCAAAGCCCTGTTTACTCACATACGCCTATCTCTGAGGTATCTGAAGGATTACAAATCGATCTTACTGTTCAAGCGAGTGATAATATCAGTGTTGAATCTGTCGAGTTAGCCTATAAATTGAATGATGGGGAGTGGAATCATGTTTCTGCGGATCGTATTTCTGGAAATTATTTAAATGGAGAATACCTCGCTACTATTCCAGCAGGCGTTGCCGAAGCTGGAACGCTAACCTATCAATGGATCATTTCCGACTATGCTGGAAATACCGTGACTAGTGAAGAATATTTAGTATCCGTAATAGAAAGCTTAACAATTGGTTACTTTGAAGATTTTGAAACAGAACCCGCGGGCTGGACGATTGTCGGTGAAAATCCAAATTGGGAATGGGGAATTCCAACTTCAGGTCCTAATGAGGCGGCATCAGGTGAAAAGGTATATGCTACGAACCTAGAAGGAAATTATTCGAACGGAATGAGAGAAATGCTCGTCATGCCGGCAATTGTCTTACCTGATGGGCAAGCTTCCTTACAATTTAAACAATGGCATAGCTTTGAACAGTCAGCCTATACAGGTACTGCTTATGATTATGGATATGTCATGGTGTCAACCAACGGTCAAGATTGGACGGAGCTTTTAATGGTCAAAGGAGATTCAGGAGGCTGGGTTGATACATCAGTCGATCTTTCGCAATATGCGGGCCAAGGAATTTTTATTGGATTTTATACCTATTCAGATTTGAGTACAGGAAGACCTGGCTGGTATATTGACGATGTTGCATTAAGTGCAACAGCAAATGGGGCAATCGTGAATACAAGTGCAGACCCAGCAACTATCCATACTGCAGATATTGCAGTTGTAGATATAGATATGGAAACGGACAACACTTTATCATTATTGCCAATTGACGCGCAAGTAAGTGTATTGGAAACTGGACGGTCAACAGTAACCAATCCGCAAAATGGAAGTTATACTTTGCGAAACCCTGCCGGGGAATATCATGTAGTTGCAGAGTCATATGGCTACCATTCTCAAACGAAAACGGCTGTAATTGCAGATGACGAAGAGGTTTCTTTGAACTTCACCCTTCAGGAGAAAGCAAGAGGAATAATCACCGGTGTTATCACAGATGAATTAACAGGTGAACCTGTTGAAGGAGCGAGAGTCTATCTTGTTGAGGATGCCAATATCGAACCAGTAGAGACAAGTGCAGATGGATCATTTCGTTTAACAGCTTTTGAAGGAACGTATACGTTAAAAGCATCCCATCCAATGCATTATCCAAATACGGCAGAACTGATAGTCGAAGGAGATGCAGAAATTGTCCGGAATGTTGTATTAGCCCCAATTATAGGTACATCAGAAATAATCGCTTATGATGATGGAACGGCGGGAACACTTAATTATTTTCACACCGCTGGTAATGGCTGGGCAGTGAAAATGTCTCTTGCAGATGGGAAAAATCGCGCGGTTTTAACAGGAGGCTACTATAAATTTGATGGTGGAAATCGTCCAGATCCTGGAGGAACAGCATTTTTTGTAGAGGTGTACGATGCAACTGGACCAAATGGTTTGCCGGGTGAGAAAATTGCCGGTCCATTTGAAGCCGAAGCTATTCGTTCCCATACAGATTGGACATATATCGATTTAAGCGGCGAGGAAATTATTGTTCCAGGTGATTTTTATCTTGCTTATATTCAAAAAGAAGGCTTTCCATATATACCAGCCATTAATCGGGATACAAGCTCAGGGTCATCGGGAAGAAACTATTCCTATATTGATGGCGTTTGGAAGCAGACTTCACCAAACGATGGAAACTATATGATACGAGCAGTAGTAGCATATGATGAAAGCGTACCAGAGATTACATCACCTGCAAACCTCACCTATACGGCTGAAAAAACGTTTACTGTCAGTGGTCAAGCACAACCTAATACTGAAATTCATCTGTTTAATAATGATTCAGAAGCAGCGGTCGTTTCTTCGGCAGAAGACGGAACCTTTAGTGCGGAAATTTCCTTAACAGAAGGTCCAAATGCTATTACAGCTCGAGCTGCTCAAGGAGAAGGACTGACAAGACCATCCAATCAAGTGAGGATTATGCTAGACAGCACCTCTCCTATCGTATCCATCCACTCACCACAGGAAGGGGAACGGTTTAATACAACATCTATAACCGTCCAGGCTCAGGTAAAGGAAGAAAATCTTGAGGGTGTCATAATCAACGGTTCAGAAGCTACTCTTGTAAACGGGATCTATGAAGCTAGTATAACACTTGAACAAGGAGAAAATAGTATCGCAGTTGCTGCAAGGGATAAAGCTGGAAATGAAACGGTCCAAACGGTTTCAGTTCAGATTGATTCGATTGCACCTGTGATCACCATTGAATCACCAGTTAATGGTGAAACAACTCATAAGAAATCTGTAACTTTAATAGGACAGGTGACAGATGATAACTTAGACTTTGTACGTGTGAATGGAAATGATGCGAAAGTAAAAAATGGTTCATTCAGTACGAATGTTAGTCTGGAGGATGGCGAAAACATCATCATGATTTGGTCGAAGGATACATTTGGGAATGAGACATGGGAACAAGTCAGGGTTATTTACAGTAAAAAGAATGATTAATAACCTCCAATCAGAGTCTGGTAGCGATTTGGCCATAAACTTCAATAAAAAATAGGACGTTTGAGCTTACAAATCTTCATATAAGGTTTGTGAGCTGCTTCGCCAAGCTGGATTGAATGTGCCAGGCATCAAGGGCCCTGCCAAAGAACAACATATGAAATAATTACATAAGGATAGGGTAAACAAGCTCACAAATGTTTTGTTTTTAAAAACGTTTGTGAGCGTTTTTGTTTTTTTATATTGAACTGAATCATGAAGATAATTACAATGTTTGTATTTTATGTATTCTCCTAAATTTATTATTATATATATTTAAATTTAGTGTTTAAAACACGAACATTATGTATTATAATTAGGACATTGTTCGATAAAATACCCCGTATAATCCCGGTAATATGGTCTGGGAGTCTCTACAGAGTGGCCGTAAATCACTCTACTATGGACGGAAATTCTGTTAATAGAAACCGTTCAGTTTATGCTGGACGGTTTTTTCCATATTGAGGCAACATGAGGGGAAGAAAAGGAGAAAAGATATGGAAGATATACTAAAAGACATTCTAGCAGCATTCAGTGTTGTACTGAACGGATTACCTCAAGGGTTACTTGCCCTTTCGTTTGGGTTTGCTTCTGTACCGACCGCCCTTGCATTTATGGTTGGTGCAGTAGGTAATAGCTTAACAAGTAATGTAGCCGTTATTTCATTCCAGGCAGAAACGATTGCGGTTGCCGGAACGATGGGCAAAAATATGCGGGACCGCCTTTCTTCAATTTTCTTTGGTGCATTGATATTAGTAATTATCAGTTTATTTGGCGTAATGGAACAAATCGTTGAATGGATTGGTCCTGTCATTACCAATGGGATGATGGCCGGTGTTGGCTTCATGCTTGCAAAGATCGCATGGGATATGGCGAAGAATGATCGGATTATAGGGGTGACCTCTTTTGCCAGTGCCTTATTGACATATGTAATAACCAAGGATTTAGTGTATACAATCACGATTTCGGTGATCCTTTCAAGTGTAGTTTATAATTTTATAAAAAAAGAAAATGAAACGGTTTCTAAAAACATTTCAGAAGATAAGTTTAAATTACAAAAATTTGTTATCAATGCAGCTGTTATTCGCGGAGCATTAGCACTCGTTTGTTTAAATATTGGCGCGAATATTGCTTTTGGAAAAATCAATGGTGAAATTGCAGGTGAGGAAGTAAATATTGACACCCTAACCATTATCAGCAGTTTAGCTGACATGGCTTCTTCCTTGTTTGGCGGAGGCCCGGTAGAAGTCATTATTTCAGCTACAGCATCTGCGCCTCACGCCGTTTGGGCAGGGGTTTTAACGATGGCGATTATGGCTGGTATCTTACTCTTTAAACTTTTACCGAAAATCGGAAAATACGTACCAAGTTCTTCTATTGCCGGTTTCCTTTTTGTACTGGGTGCCATTGTTACACTGTCTGGGAATGCAACAGCTGCTCTAACCGCTGCAGAACCGGGTTCGCAAATTGTGGCCGCTGTGACAATTATCATTACTGCCATTGTTGATCCATTCTTTGGGTTATTAGCAGGGGTCATGATGGAATTTTTACTAGGAATCTTTGGAGTTTAAGAAAAAGGAGTGTGTCATTTTGGAAACTTATCCGTTAATGGTTGCAGGCATAAAAAGGGAGTTACCCATTATCCCTATTTCAGACCAATTGAAAATCGCAAGTTTTGTTATTTTAGGTGATGCAGAAATTGTTTCAGCGGCCGCTCCATTACTGGCAGAAAAATTAACAGAGGTCGATTATTTAGTAACGGCAGAAGCCAAAGGAATTCCGTTAGTGTATGAATTGTCCAAGCAATTAAATATGAAACAATATATCGTTGCCCGCAAAAGTGTGAAACCATATATGGAAGAGCCTCTAGTCAATCAAGTCGTTTCCATTACAACACAAAAAGAGCAATTGCTATGCCTTGATAGAAAAGATGCGGATGTCATAAAAGGAAAAAGGGTAGCTTTAATTGATGATGTGATTAGTACCGGGGAATCTATCAAAGCATTAGAAGAATTAGTAACAAAAGCCGGCGGAATGGTTGTCGCCAAAGCTGCAATTCTAGCAGAAGGCGATGCAGCAGAACGGAATGACATTCTATTTTTAGAGAAATTACCTGTTTTTACAGTTTAAGGAACCGTCCCTTTGTCTCACAACTAATATTTAGTAAAATGATGGCAGGCATGTTCAAAAAAGCGTGTGCGAAAGATTTGGATGCATTAAAAAACTATTTGGAGAAATGCGTGCATTCAAGTAAAGACTTTGGAACGGAAGGTGATCTTATATGGTTGAAAAAGTCAGAACGATTGAAGAGGTTGATCGATATATTTTAGGTTTGCAAGAGGATATTCAAGAGATTACCGTCGCTTTAAGAAAAATCATTCTTCAAACATCCCCAAACCTGATTGAAGAGTTTAAATGGTCGATGCCTAATTACTCCTATAATGGATTAGTCTGTTATCTGCAGGCTGCCAAAAAACATGTTAATCTTGGTTTTCACAAAGGCTATGAACTAGAAGTCAAAGACACTAACAACTTATTACAAGGGCAAGGAAAGGCATTGAGATATTTTAGAATAAAGAAGATGGAAGAGATTCAGCCAGATATTTTTACAGATTTAATAAAAGAAGCTATGGCATTGAATGAAAAGTGAAACACGGGGACGGTTCTCTTGTTTCATTTGTTTCGCGAAACAAATGAACAAGAGAACCGTCCCTTTATTCATTAATATTAATTGCGGCGGGGATTTGCCTGTTTTTTTTGTGCATTTGAACAAATAAATTAAAATGGTCCATTCATAAAAGGTCTAACTTCATTATGGTGTATGATGAATAGTAGATTAGCTAAAAGAACGAAAGAAAAGTTGTTGCGGGAATTAGTGTTTATTTTAACTAAGAAAACGAGGTGGACTTGATGCAAGACAATATAATGACAGGACTATTGAATATTAAGTATCCGATCATACAAGCTCCCATGGCTGGAGGAGTAACAACGTCGGAATTAGTCGCCGAGGTTTCAAATTCCGGGGGACTTGGAATGATTGGGGCAGGCTATATGACCCCTAAGCAAATGCGGGAACAAATCAGGGAAATAAAGCAGCTAACAGCCAATCCTTTTGGAATCAATTTATTTGTTCCTAACGAATTTGGTGCCACAGAGGAAGAAGTTAGAGATGCCAACGACATATTGAACCCCATTCGAGAACAATTAAATATCCAAAGTAAAGATAACTTAGAATTGCCTGAATATAATCGTGTTGTAGAAACATTTATTGAGCAAATTGAGGTTATTTTAGAAGAAAAGGTCCCTGTTTGTTCTTTTACATTTGGCATTCCTTCAACCGAAGTAATCGATAAGATCAAACAACATAACATAATTTTAATCGGAACAGCTACAACTGTCAGAGAAGCAGTTGAAATCGAAAAAACTGGAATGGATATGGTTGTCGTGCAAGGCAGTGAAGCAGGTGGACATCGAGGGAATTTTATCTATGGGCACCAAGAAAGCTTAATTGGATTAATGTCACTTATTCCACAGGTTGTTGATCATGTAACGATTCCTGTTATTGCTGCGGGAGGAATCATGGATGGAAGAGGGTTCATGGCTTCTATTTGCTTAGGAGCCGCGGGTGTGCAAATGGGTACAGCTTTCTTAACTTGTATAGAAAGTGGAGCACCAAATGTACATAAAGAAGCCATTCTTCAAGCTGACGAAGACGAGACGGTTTTGACTCGTGCATTTTCTGGGAAATGGGCAAGGGGAATTAACAATAAATTTATTTCAGAAATACAGCATAAAGAAGAATCTTTACCGGATTTCCCTGTGCAAAACACACTAACCCAAGAAATCAGAAAAGCTTCTCTAACACAAAACAATCCAGATTTTATGTCACTTTGGTCTGGTCAAAGTCCAAGACTAGCTAAAAATCAAACGGTTGGTAAGTTAATGAAAAACATTATTTCCGAGGCTGAAAAAATTAAAAATAAAATATAGCAGTTAATTGGAGGAGTCAAGATGAAAGCATGGATTCGAATGGCTGAAATCCGATTAGGAATCATCTTTTTAGGAGTGGGATTAAACGGGTATGCCGTGTTATTTGGGTTTGAACCATTTTAGCCTTTCATATTTTTGTAGATTCCGAGCTGCTTCCATTAGCTATATGGGTAGTGTTATTAGAGGGATTGTTAGCGTGGCATTACCGTAAAAGTTATAAGGGATTATTGGAGAGTAGGCCGAAGGTAAAATAGGTCATAGTAAGGGTCCAATTCTCTCAACTTACTTATTTAGCGACAATCGGCCCTCTATTTATCTTTGTGAGGTTCTCCTGTTTATTTCAATTTTAGACAATACGAAAGGGTGAATAAAATGAGTTATTGGCTAAAAAATGTACGATTAGAAACAGGCTATAAAAAAGAGAACGGACAAGTTATCGGTACGGAGACAAAATTATATCATTTAGTCATTGAGAATGGGAAAATTAGCAGAATTGCAGAGTCACCAGAATCAATTCCAAATAATGTTGAAGTGAAAGATGCAAAAGGGTTATTGATGCTTCCATCCTTTGTAGAAAAGCATGTTCATTTGGATAAAACCTATATGGGAGGGGAGTGGAAAGCCTGTATTCCAGCATCGGGTGTGGTGGAAAGATGTCAAATTGAAAAAAATAAGTTGGCGTCCATCCCATTAAGTACAAGGGAACGGGCAGAAGCATTACTTGACGTCTTGTTAGCAGTAGGTTCTACCCATGTTAGAACCCATGTCGATATTTATCCTGAGGTGGGACTGCGGAACCTGGATGGTGTTAAGCAAGCACTGGAAGCCTATTCGGATAAGGTTAGCTCTGAAGTCGTTGCATTTGCTCAACATGGTTTGCTGCGGTCGGGAACGGTTGAGCTGATTAGAGATGCTGTTCGAAATGGGGCAGGAATAGTGGGCTCTGTAGATCCAGCGACGGTGGATAACGATATTGAAAAATCCCTTGTAACGTTAATGGATATAGCCGTTGAGGGAAACGCTGATATAGATTTACACCTTCATGATCCCGGTCACCTAGGTACCTTTACCATGAAACGGCTTGCCTATTTAACGAAGCAAGCTGGATGGGAAGGAAGAGTGGCTGTCAGCCATGCGTTTGGACTTGGAGATGTATCGAGAGAAGAAGTGCGTGAAATGGCATACATATTGAAGGATGCAGGCATTTCAATTGTAACTAGTCTCCCAATTGGCAGAGGAGTTCCTGTTGACTTGTTAACAGAATGTGGTGTGGAAATAGCGGTTGGAAATGATAATATTTTCGATTCATGGTGGCCAACTGGAAATGGAGATATTCTGGAAAGAGCGGGACGATTGCTGGAACGATACAGATGGACGAATGAGGTAGCTCTATCACAGGCTCTCAGGTTTATTACAGGAGGCAAAACACCGTTAGACCGCAATGGTAATCAGGTTTGGCC
Organism: Bacillus oleivorans; assembly: GCF_900207585.1. Lineage (GTDB taxonomy): Bacteria > Bacillota > Bacilli > Bacillales > JC228 > Bacillus_BF > Bacillus_BF oleivorans. The sequence continues at coordinate 21,274 of NZ_OAOP01000003.1, forward strand.
GAAGGAAGGAGAACAGGCAAATATGATTCTTGTGGATGCCAGCTGTTCTGCAGAAGCCATGGCCAGACGGTCGAAGCGAAAAGCCGTATTTTATAAAGGGAAATTGGTATCTGGGAGTTTAGATAACAATGCATATTAAGAAGTAGAGTGGAAAATAAACGATCTTTAAATTAAGGGACAGGGTATGATGTGAAAGGTGGGTTACAGACTAGTGTAGAGTAGGGAATGATTTAAAATACGATTTACTCTCAAGTATAATTTTTGTATAAACCGTGTAGAAATAAAAAGACGAGGTGTTAGCGCACCCCTCCAGACAGCTACACACCGCAAGAAGTGCGGTTGACTATTTAATTGGTTTTTTTCTCAGAAAAAGAAGTGATCACCCACACAACTAGTCAGGAGAGGGCGGTTACTTCTTTTTTCTATTGGTGACAGGTGAGGAGATTTTACAAGAGTGGAGCATAATCTATTATGTACTAAAAAAAGTTCTCGGAAGGTTGGTTACTTCGTGGGCAACCCTTATGCCTGATTGGATGGCACCCTCAATCCAAGCAGGCATAGTGGATGTATGCTCGCCAGCAAAATGTACCCTTCCCTCAGGAGTAGGGATGTAAGGAAATAATTCTGTTTCCTGTCCGGGTTTAAACATGGAGAATGCCCCACCAGAAAACGGATATTGTGACCAAACCTGGGAAGCTCCTGTTAAAAACGTTTCATCAACTTGTTGACCATGGACGGTTTTCAAGTTATCTAGTGCATTTCGAATACGGTCTTCTTCTGATAAATTATCCCATGACAACGTATCATCTTCCCACGTATAACTGGCTAAAATGATTCCTGAACCTGTTGAACCTATTAAATGGCTAGGATAATAAGCAAATCTGATTGGTAAATCCGTCATCATTTTGCCGCCCCTGATCCCTTCCCTTTCCCAAAATCTGTTTTTAAATTGCAGTCCGATTTTTGTAGATGATACATAGTGAAGTTCTCGTATGGCTTTCCACTTATGATGGGAAAAAGAATCTCGTGGTGTAATTTCTATAAATGGCAGTAATGAAAAAGGAATCGTTACAATGGCAAGGTCACCAGTAACTGTTAAAGGTCGTTGGCTTTGTATGTGTCTGGAATAAATGGAGACTTGATTATTGTGTTGCACAATTCTTGTCATTTGGTATCCAAAGTAAAGGTCTTCCTTTAATTGCGGAAGGAAAGCATTGGGAAGTCGGTCATTACCACCCTCGATTTCGTAAAATTTTATGTCTGGGCTAAATAGAGGTAACAGTTCTCTAAGGATAGCCGGAAAAGAGAGTTCTGGAAATCCCTCTAGACCGACAAGAACCTTAATGCTTTCAATCGCACCGGGTGATAGACTTGGCCCTACCGGATTGTACTTTAAAAAATAGCTCATTGAATATTTATCAAATTCCCTAACGACTATAGGCCAATTTTGAATTGGATTTTGATTGATAAAATCAGCTACCGGCTTGATTGCTAATAAAAGTAACTCTTCGGCTGATTTACCTTTTTCATGATGTTCTACCGGGTAATTCAGGATATCAGGGTTCCGTAAATAAATCGATCGGTTCGTTTTAATTCCGTTGGCAAAAATGAGATCGTTCGGTGTGGTATTCAAAAACGGATTAACACGTAATCCGAATTTTTTAATGTACTCCAACACTAAATAATGATTATGAGGAATACGCATGGCACCCATATCAAGATATAAATTGTCCATAAATGGTTCCCGTTTGGTAAAAACACGACCTCCAACCCTATGGGTTGCTTCTAAAATAGTAATATCGTGTCCCGCATCCTTTAGTAGGGATGCAGCAACTAATCCTGACATACCTGCGCCGACAATAATGATTTTTTTTTGGATCTGTGATATTCCAAGTCCATTTCTGATGGTCGACAGCATTTGATCAGTTGTTAACTGAGTTCTATAAATGGACAATGTTTTTTCTCCTTTCCGGTTACCCCTACTCTCTAAGGATAGATAATTGTTCATAATTCATTACTACTATCCTATTCCTCTAGGTTTATCCTTTATGAGGGGGCAACTAGTATTTTGAAAACCAAGACTGCTTATATTTCAGAGATAAGCGCTGGGGATCAGGCACTTTTTTTGTCTATCATTCATTTAGAACCCCATCTGCCAAGCAATATACTTTACAACGTACACTGCCTATTATCCATTTAAAGCAGCCGAAGCTATCTAAACAAGCTGCGTGAAAAGCACACTGTTAAATATTCATAAAATTATAATAATATTGACAATTAACTATCAGGTATTTATAATCAAAAACTGAGAGGTGATTCAGGTGTTGGAAAATACAATCAAAGACATCCAAAATTTATCAAAGAAAGGGCTGGAAACAAGGGCGAAAATATTAAATGCCGCTGAAAAAGTATTTGGGGAGAAAGGTTATTATGAAGCATCAGTTGTTAATATTACTCAGGAGGCTGAGGTAGGCCAAGGGACTTTTTATAATTACTTTGAGTCGAAAAAGCACGTATATGATGAGCTGATTCAACAGTATAGCCGGGAATTGCGTATCACCATAAAAGAAGAAATGAAAAAGGCAATAACTCATGAAGAAGCTCAACGTTATGGTTTCAAAGCATTTTTTAATTGGGTTAAAGATCATCCAGCTTTATATAGTATTGTTCAACAAGCGGTAGTAGTTGATCAAGAATTGTATCGTTGGTATTACAATAAGCTAGCCTCCGGATTTTTAAAAAGCTTGTCGCAAGGCGTGCAAGAGGGAGAATTTAGGGAAACCCATTTAGAAACGGTCGCCTATTGTTTAATGTCGATTGGACAATTTTTAGGAATGCGTTGGGTATTCTGGGAAGGACAAGATGTGCCAGATGAGGTTTTTGATGCTGCCATGACATTGGTTTTTAAGGGTATTAAGAAGCATTAGAGGAGGGGGACGTATGCAAGGAATTTCCTACTGGATTGAAAAACGAGCAGTCGTGAATCCGAATCGTCTTGCTATTATTACAGACCAGGAACAGCTTACATACAAACAATTGAACCAGCAAATCCGAAATGTTTCCGCCTTTTTTATGAATGAAATGAAGGTGAAAAAAGGAGATCGGATTGGTATTTTATCTCATAATCGGCTTGAGTACATGGTTTTATTATTTGCAATCGCAAAAATTCAATGTGTCGCGGTACCATTGAATAGCCGTTTAAATGTAAATGAATTAGTGTATCAGCTTACTGATAGTGAAACGGCTGTGTTAGTAATAGAAAATGCCTTTTTTGAAATGGGAAAAAGTATAGAAAAAGTCACAGGTGTGAAACTTGTAAAGATTGAAAGCTTGCGCCATATCGATTCAGCGAATGAGCCATGTCATTACGAAAAAATTGACGAACATGATCCCTATATTATTTGCTATACATCCGGAACAACCGGATGGCCAAAGGGTGCGGTATTAACGCAAAGCAATATGTATTGGAATGCAATCAACAATATTTTAGGGCTAGATTTAACTTCACGAGACAAATCGATTGTGTTGCTTCCGCTTTTCCATATTGGCGGCATAGGATTATTTGCGCTGCCTACCTTATTTACGGGTGGAGCCGTTATTATACCGGGTAAGTTTGTACCAGAAAAAGTAATTTCAATGATTGAAAAACATCAGGCTACCATCGTAATGGGGGTACCGACTATACATCAGGCTCTCATGGATTGTCCTTCCTTTCAAACAGCAAATTTACAATCTGTTCGCTGGTTTTATAGCGGAGGTGCGCCGTGCCCGGTGGAACTGATTCAAGCTTTTTATGATAAAGGCTATCTTTTTGGTCAAGGTTTTGGTCTAACTGAAACATCTCCTACTGTTTTTCTACTCTCTCGGGAGGATGCCCCGCGAAAAATCGGTTCGATCGGTAAGCCTGTTATGTACTGTGATTATAGACTTGTAGATTCGGAAGGAAACGACGTTGAACCAGGAGAAGTGGGCCATTTAATCATACGCGGTCCAAATGTCATGAAAGAATATTGGAATAAGCCTAAAGCGACCAAAGAAGCGATTCAGGATGGCTGGTTTCATACAGGAGATTTGGCGCGAATAGATGAGGAAGGCTTCGTTTACATTGTGGGAAGAAAAAAAGAAATGCTTATTTCTGGAGGTGAAAATATTTATCCGCTTGAAGTGGAACAAGTGATTCGCCAGCTGCCAGAGGTTCAAGAAGTGGCTGTTGTAGGAGGTACAGATCCTAAATGGGGCGAGATTCCGATCGCATTTATCGCCAAAAAAGAGAGCGCTTACATCGAGGCTGATACCGTGATTAGTCACTGCAAGCAATATTTAGCTAAATATAAAGTCCCTAAAGAGATTCATTTTGTGGATGAACTGCCTAAGAACGCAACAGGTAAAATCCAAAAGAATCTTTTAACTAAATATGATAAGCAGGTAAAATAGGAAGATGGAAAGATTCACAAAAGGTCAGTCTGCTTCTTGCAGTAAGACGTTTACGGAAGATGATATTAAAATTTTTGCTGAACTAAGCGGTGATTATAATCCGATTCATGTCGATCCTGATTATGCAAAGAATACTAGATTTCGAGCACCGATTGCCCATGGTTTATTAACATCTAGTTTGTTATCACAGCTTTTAGGATTTCGACTTCCTGGTGAAGGTTCCATTTATGTGGAACAGACGATTCGGTTTACTGCGCCAGTATATATAGGAGATACCATTACAGCTACAGGTACCGTACTAGAATATATCGAGGAAAAAAATATCATTAAACTATTAACAGAGTGTCGCAATCAAGATAATATTCTAGTTTTAACTGGAACTGCCGTTATGATGGTGCCTAAGGAAGGAGAAGTAATATGAGGGATCCAATCGGAATCGAGGCAACAAGCGTTTATTTTCCAAATCAAGTCGAAACGGCAGCATCTTTAGCCGACAAAACAGGAATTCCAGAGAAAGTGATTATTGATAAATTTGGATTATACCAAAAACATGTTTCAGATAGAAAAGAGCATGCTTCTGATTTAGCGATTGAAGCAGCCAGGCCTATATTATCAAAGGTTGATCCGCTATCCATTGATGTTGTGATTTATTTTGGGAGTCCCCATAAGGATTATTATGTCTGGTCTTCATCAGCAAAAATTTCCTATGAACTAGGAACCAAGAATGCCTATGCATTTGAATTAATGAATGTGAGTTCTTGTTTTCCAATAGCCCTGAAAGTGGCAAAAGATATGCTTATTTCAGATCGATCGATTGAAAACATTCTATTAGTAGGCGGTTGTAAAGAATCGCAAATTGTGGATTACAATAATCCGCGTTCACGTTTTATGTTTAATTTTGCTGATGGAGGAGCAGCCGCCTTAGTGAAACGGGGGGCAACAAAAAGTGAGATTTTAGAAAGTTCATTTATTACCGATGGATCATTTCATCAAGATGTCCTTATTCCTGCAGGCGGTTCCGTAAATTTTGCTACTCACGATACAGTTGAAAATCGAATGCATTATATCGATGTAACGAATCCCGCCAGCATGAAGGAAAGACTAGACCCCATTTCGATCCCTAATTTTCATCGTGTTATACAGCAATCCCTTGAAAAAAGCGGGTTAACAATCGCTGATCTTCAATTGCTGTTTCCACTCCATACCAAACGCTCCATGTTCCAACAATTATTAGAGGGATTAAATTTAACAGAAGAACAATCAGTCTATCTTGATCATTTTGGCCATATGTCCGCACTTGATCCTTGTGTGGGTCTGCATGTAGCCATCAAAAAAAACCAAATCAAAAAAGGGGATATTACAGTAGCAGTTAGTGCTGGAACTGGATACACTTGGGCAGCTACCACGATTAAATGGAATGGTTGAAAAAGTGGAGAACTTTTTTCAAAAACTATGAATGGATATTTTAAGCTTTCAAAAGGAATGGTCGGAACGGTATGGAACTTAAAATACAAAGCGTTCAACAAGCATCAAAATAAAGATAACAAGAAATTCAAGCTCTCAGCCTAAATCATAAGCCATAACCAATATTCGTTTAATATTTCACTCACAAAATTAATTTGTGAGTGATTTTTTTATTATTGGAAATAATACGTTTCAGCAAATCGTTTCATTTGACTGAAAACGGATTCAGGTTTAAAATTACATTGCATTAAAGATATATTAATTCGAGATATCTTAATAAAAACAAACATGAAGGGAAGTCATCAGAATGAGTAATCGTTTCGACGGTAAAGTTGTACTAATCACTGGTGGAGGTTCGGGTTTAGGACGAGCAGCTGCTTTGCAAGTCGCTAAAGAAGGGGCAAAGCTTTCATTAGTGGACCTGAATCAAGAAGGGTTAGAGGAAACAAAACGACAAATTGCTGAAAGTGCGCCAAATGCAGAAGTGCTTTTAATTACAGCCAACGTAGCCAATGAAGAAGAAGTAAAAAATTATGTCAGCCAAACCGTTGAAAAATACGGGAGAATTGATGGATTCTTTAACAATGCAGGTATTGAAGGAAAACAAAATCCAACTGAAGATTATGGATCCGATGAATTCCAAAAAGTCGTAAGTATCAACCTAAATGGTGTATTCTACGGATTAAAATATGTACTGGCACAAATGAAAAAACAAGGGTCCGGTTCGATTGTGAATACAGCATCTGTAGGCGGTATTCGCGGTGTCGGCAATCAATCCGGTTACGCAGCCAGCAAACATGGTGTCGTAGGTTTAACGAGAAACTCTGGTATCGAATATGGACAATACGGCATTACAATCAATGCTATTGCTCCAGGTGCGATCATGACACCAATGGTAGAAGCGTCATTAAAACAAATCGACCCGGAAAATTGGGAAGAAGTCGGCAAACAATTTGTTCAGCCAAACCCAATGAAACGCTTCGGAAAACCAGAAGAAGTTGGTTATCTAGTTGCATTCTTACTATCAGATCAGTCTAGCTTTATCAATGCGGCTGTTGTTCCAATTGATGGCGGACAGTCTTACAAATATTAAAACATGGGGACGGTTCTTCTGTTTCACAAAGATTCTCAATTCCCAAATAATTTTTAAAAAAGATAAAACTCCTTATTGATAATTCGAACATATAAAGTTATCATATGAACATGAATAATGTTAGAAATCGTCAAAAAGAAATAATAGAAATACTAAATCAAACAGAAAAAGTGTTAATTAGTGATCTTAGTGATCAATTTAATGTTTCGGAAATGACATTAAGAAGAGACTTAGAAGTTCTCGCCCAAAAAGGAGTGATAAAGCGAATTAGGGGTGGAGCGGTTAAGATTAATCAAGGATCATATGAGTTACCATTTGAACTCCGTTGCGACAAGAATCATGATGTAAAAGAAAGAATTAGTAAAGTTGCCGCTAACATGATTAAGGACGGAGAAACCGTAGTCATTGACACAGGGACAACAGCTTTAGCTGTAGCGGAAAAGCTTAAAGAAAGAAACAATTTAACTATTATAACATCAAGTCTAAGAGTAGCCTGGTTATTGGCAGATCGCCCAAATTTAAACTTGATTATTACAGGTGGTGTTGTAAGAACTGGAGAAAGATCACTTATTGGTGAATTCACAGAAGATGTTTATGATCACTTCTTTCCCGATACTTTTATAGCTGGAGTTGGTGGTGTGGATCCAATAAATGGTTTTACTGACTTTAATCTTGAAGACACAAGGGTAAAAAAGAAGGCCATTAAAGTATCACAACGAACAATCGTAGTTGCCGATGATAGTAAGCTTGGAAAAACAGCCTTTGCGAAGATAGCTTCATTGGAAGAAGTAGATACATTTATTACAAATAAAACATCAAATACGGAAGCTATTAATCAATTAAAGAAAAAAGACCTAACTGTGGTTTTAGCGTAAATTTAAATAGAATTAATCATTAGAAAGGGGGAGTATCTATTATTTTTATTTGTAGTCAACTAACTATTAAACAAGGATTTTAGAAAGGAAGTTTTCGTTTATGACATGGTTGAAGGATGTACTAGGAACAGAAAAAGCAGTTATAGCGATGTGTCATTTATTACCATTACCAGGTGATCCATACTTTGATAAGGAAAAGGGAATGGACTATGTAGTAGAAATGGCTCGTAAGGATTTACACGCACTTCAGGATGGTGGTGTAGATGCTGTAATGTTTTCAAATGAGTTTAGCTTACCTTATCTGACTGATGTTAAGACAGAAACGGTAGCAGCTATGGCGCGTATAATTGGTGAACTCATGAGTGATATAAAAATTCCATTTGGTGTAAACGTCTTATGGGATGCTAAGAAATCTCTGGATTTAGCTGCGGCAACTGGTGCAAGCTTTGTTCGTGAAATTTTTACGGGTGTCTATGCTAGTGATTTTGGTACATGGGACACTAACATAGGGGAAACTATAAGACATCAATATAGAATTGGTGCCGAAAATGTAAAGTTATTATTTAATATTGTTCCAGAAGCAGCAAAATATTTAGCAGATCGAGATATTGAAAGTATCGCTAAGTCAACTGTATTTAATAATCGCCCAGATGCATTGTGTGTATCAGGACTTACTGCGGGTGCCCAAACAGATGCCCAATTACTAAAGAAAGTTAAAGACGTGGTTCCAGAAACGGTTGTTCTAGCTAATACAGGAGTTAGATTGGAAAACCTCGAAGAGCAATTGTCAGTAGCTGATGGAGCCGTTACTGGAACTACATTCAAATATGAAGGAAAATTTGAAAACCACGTTGACATCAAAAGGGTAAAAGAATTCATGGATAAAGTAAAACAATTTCGCTCATAAAACATTACCAACTAGCGCAAGGCCACTTTCGGAGAATAGCACGTTGTTCCTTGTGCAAAGGTGTCTGTAATCACTGATAAGGAAAAAGAATATGGTCTTCAACAACATCCCCATTCTCGCTATTAGCCTAATTCTGACGGTGGATTTGTTTAATATGAACAACTTTTTTTGTGTTAAATAACCATCCAAGCCGAATTAATACCAAATTTTTATGAATTTAAAGGACAATGTTAATTTTTTACAGCATTTAAATAATTATAAAGAATCTAAATATATAAAATTTTATTGACAATTATACAGACCCCTAACATAATAAAACATAAGTGAACAAATATATGTTAAAAATGAGCGAAGTTGTGAGTGTGATGCCCTTTTTAAGAAAAAATAAAAAACAAGAATCATAATTTTATAGGAAATTCACTTAATTTTGAAAGCGTTAACACACTCGTACGATTTAGCCGCTAGTATTCTAAGACGTTCTATCGAATTTCTTGAACCAAAAGTGATCGGACAAAAATGTTTGTTACAACCAACCTGATTATTTTTTAACTTAAGAATTCAAAACATTCTGTCCATATGGGTTGTTAAATGTTCAGTGACATAGAATGGTAGATTTTTCAGTTGTTTAGGGTAGTTTGGATTTCAGATTTGATTACATAAAATAGTTAGTCATTCTTAAATTATTTCAATAGAGGGGATGTTAATATGGGAAGATTGGAATCAAAAATTGCGATTATAACAGGAGCGGGTTCAGGTATTGGCAAAGCGACTGCACTTGTTTTTGCCCAAGAAGGTGCTCACGTCATTTGCGCAGATATTAACTTGGAAGCTGCAGGGGCTGTAGTTAAAGAAATTAAAGAAAATAATGGTGAAGTAACTGCATTATTTGTAGATGTTGCGGACGAAAAGAGTGTTATTGAATTTGCCGAACAATGTAAGGAGAAGTTTGGCAGAGTAGATGTGCTCTTCAATAATGCTGGAATTGATACGGCTGGTGGTAAGTTACATAATTATTCAACCGAGCTTTGGGACAAAATTATGGCGGTTGATTTAAGAGGAACATTCTTAGTGAGTAAATATATCATTCCATTAATGTTGGACAATGGCGGATCTATCATTAACTGTTCTTCTGTTTCTGGAATTGGAGCAGACTTTAATCGTGCCGGATACAATGCTGCAAAAGGTGGAGTACACAATTTAACGAAGACAATGGCAATTGATTATGCAAGAGATGGTATACGTGTTAATCAGATTGCCCCAGGAACCATTGATACACCACTAATTGAGCAAATCCTTGGAGAAGAAGGGGCTAGAAAGTTTAAAAAGTCCTACGAATTAGTGGATCCAATGGGTAGATTGGGTAAACCGGAAGAGGTAGCAAAAGTCGTTCTATTCTTAGCATCAGACGATAGCAGTTATGTTACAGGTGAATCCATTTTAATCGATGGTGGACACATGGCTTATACTTGGCCAGGAGAATTATTATCAGACCTTGTGAAATGATGAATTGTCATTTTAAAAAATCATGTTGATAAAGGAGGAAAAGAGATGGTAAAGATTAAAAAGATCATTGATTTATCTCAACCTTTGTTCCATAACTGTCCTGGTTGGGCTACATATAAAATGACAGAAGTAAATTATGAAGCTGTCTATCCAGTTGATGGATTTACGGCTGAAAGAATTGATTTAAATGTCCATACGGCAACACATATGGATGCACCCTTTCATTTTTTCCCAGAGGGTAAAAAGATTGATGAATTTCCAATCAGCCAATTTGTAGGGGAAGCAGTACCAATTGATTTATTTGGCATTGCACCTGAAGAGCCAATTAGAAGAGAGCACCTCGAACCATATGCTGACAAAGTAAAACCTGGTGATATCATTTTACTTTGTACAGGCTGGAGTGAAAAAAGAGGATATACAAAAGATTACTATTATGAATGGCCGTTTTTATCCAGAGAAGGTGCTGAATGGATCGTTGAAAAACAGCTTAAAGGCGTCGGTATTGATGGATTAAGTATAGGCGGTTGGGCAGAAGGAAATGGTCCGCCAGCACATGAAGTTCTATTAAGTAATGAAGTTTGGCCATTAGAGGAACTTAATTTGACAAAAGAGTTGCTCACAGAAGAACGTTGGTTTTTATGTGCGTTTCCGCTAAAGTTACAAGGTTTTGGTGGTGCACCGGTACGTGCAGTTGCTATGAAGTTTGAATAAAGAAAAGGAGAGGGTAGATTCATAAACTGCCAAATCTACCCTCTATTAATCTATATAATGTAACCCCTTTCATAGATTTAATAACCCTTAGATTCTTTTATTAATGGGAAAGGAGGACATCAATGGCATATGTATTAGGGATTGATATTGGCACATACGAATCAAAAGGTGTACTCGTAGATCGCTTCGGCAAAATTATCGTAACAAAATCAGTGCCTCATAAAATGGAAGTTCCTAAACCAGGCTGGGCGGAACATGATGCAGAAAATGTTTGGTGGAATGATTTTAAAGTTTTAAGCAGCACGATCGTAAATGATGCGAAAAGTAATTTTGGAATCTCACCAGCAGAAATTTTGGCTGTTGGTGTCAGTTCGATTGGTCCTGCTGTTGTTCCAATTGATCAAAATGGCAGGCCATTAAGAAAGGCAATTCTTTATGGAGTCGATACACGTGCGCAAGAAGAGATTCAATTACTTAATGCAGAAATTGGTGAAGATGCCATTTTTGATAACTCTGGCCAAGTCCTTTCAGCGCAATCAGCGGGTCCCAAAATTCTTTGGATTAAAAGAAATGAACCGGAAGTTTATGAGAAAACATATAAGTTCCTTTGCGGATCAGGCTATGTCGTTTATAAACTAACGAACGAACTGATTATCGATCGTTACACGGCAGCATCCTATTCTCCGTTATTTCATATTCATGACTTAACTTGGAATCAAGATACGGTTTCAAACATTACCGAGATAGATAAGTTACCAGAGTTAGTGTGGAGTAACGAAATCGTTGGTCATGTTAACGAAAAAGCGGCAGAAGAAACCGGTCTTGTAAAAGGAACAAAAGTCATAGCTGGAACAGTAGATGCCTTGTCTGAGTCGATTAGTATCGGGTCCATTCATCCAGGAGATTTAATGTTAATGTATGGAAGTTCCACTTTCTTCATTAATGTTTCCGATTCATTCCAGAAAACGAAAAAGTTTTGGCCTAATATTCATAGTATGGAAGGGCTTTACACGGTTACAGGTGGAACCTCTACAGCTGGTTCTTTAACGAGATGGTATGTAGATGAACTGATGCTTCAGTTTATGAATAAGGAAGAATCGAAAAACGTAAACATGTCCGAACTGTATACATATATAACGCAGGAAGCAGAGAAAAGTCCTGTTGGTGCAAACGGGCTAATTACTCTTCCATACTTTAGCGGGGAAAGAACACCCATACATCACGCTAGTGCAAAAGGAATGATGTTTGGTCTTACCCTTCGACATACGAGTGCGGATATTTACCGTTCGATTGTAGAAGGAATTGCTTTTTCCATCCGACATAATATTGATGAAATGAAAAAATTAAATACATCTATTAATAGGATCTTAATTGTCGGAGGCGGAGTGAAAAGCAAGCTATGGGTGCAAAGTGTCAGTGATATTTGTCAAATTAAGCAAATTGTACCGAAAACGATTGTTGGCGCTTCTTATGGAAACGCTTTCCTATGTGCGTTGGCATTAGGATGGTATTCAAAGCTTGAGGATATCGACGAGTGGGTGGAAATAGCCTACGAAGTAGAACCGCTGAAGGAAAATTATGAAGCACTTGAGCGTAATTACGAAATATATAGAGAGCTATATGAAAATACGAAAAAGTTAATGGATAACCTTTAATAATCCAGAGCTGGAGGAAAAAAGTGAGTAATATAACTAGATTAAAAGATAAATTACAACAGTTAACATCCATCGTTGGATTGGCAGGGTATGAGGATAAAGTTATCAATTATGTCATAAACAGTGTATCATCCCATGACGTAAAGGTTGATAACTTAGGCAATGTGACAGTCAAAATGAACACGGTTACAGATGAAGATCCTTTAAGAGTCATGATTTTTGCCCATATGGATGAGCTTGGCCTGATTGTAAAAAAAATTGAAAATAACGGATTCTTGAGAGTGGAACGATTAGGTGGAATTCCTGAAAAAAGCTTGGCCGGACAATCTCTAGTCATAGACACGGGAGACAAAGAGTGGCAAGGAATTATCGGAACCAAATCCCACCATATTACTCCGGAAAATGAAAAATATACTGTAAAACCTGTCAATGAAATTTATGCTGATTTTGGTTTCCGCAGTAAGCAAGAAGTTTTAGATGCTGGTATTAGAGTAGGAACACCGGTTGCCTATTCAAGACAATTTTTTAGCAATAACTCAATCGTTTTCAGTAATGCAATCGATAATCGTGTTGGATGTTTAACTTTATTAGAATTAATAGAACGTTTAGAAGGACAAAAGCTGCCTTGTGAACTATATATCGTATTTTCCGTTCAAGAAGAATTTAATTTACGAGGGGTTATACCAGCTGTTCGGACGATCAGTCCGCATATCGGGATTACGATAGATCTTACACTTGCGACGGATACCCCGGATTTAGAAGGTAAAGCGGCTATACAATTTGGTGGAGGACCGAGCATTGGATTATATACATTCCATGGTAGAGGAACATTAGGCGGCCTGATTCCTAATCCTAAATTAGTTAACCATGTTAGGAAAGTAGCTGCTGAAAATGAGATACCTCTCCAAGATGCAGCCTTTATCGGCATGCTAACCGATGCGTCATTTGCCCAATTGGAACATGAAGGTATTGCTTTTGTAGATTTGGGCTATCCGGCTAGATATACTCATGCTCCTGTCGAATCAGTCGATTTAAATGATGTAGAACTGCTCATTCAGCTAGTTGAAAAATTAGTCTTTTCATTTGATAAAGAATTGAATATTAAACGAGGATGATTTCCAATAAGGAAATTTCCATATACTTTATTCTCTTGGAAAAGAGGTGAACATTCAGCAGAGTAGTATGGCTTTATCTTAATTTCATCAAATTTTTTATAAAAAAGGGGAGAAAAAAATGAGAAAGAACAAATTATTTTTAGCAGGACTTTTAACGCTTATTATGTCCATTGCACTTTTTGGCTGTAGCTCTGGTACTACTACTGATTCTTCAAATGGCGGCAGCTCAAATGGGGGCAGTGACGATGGAAAATACACAATCGCAACTGTTGTAAAGGTTTCTGGTGAAGCTTGGTTTGATCGTATGGAAGAGGGAGTTGTGAAGTTTGGCGAAGATACTGGCCATGAAGCTTTCCAACAAGGCCCTCAACAAGCGGATGCAGCTCAACAAGTTCAAATTATTGAAGATTTAATTGCACAACAAGTAGATGCTATTACAGTTGTTCCGTTCTCTGCAGAGGCTTTAGAGCCAGTTTTAAAGAAAGCTAGAGAAGCAGGAATTGTCGTTATTTCACACGAAGCGGATGGTATGGAAAACGTAGATTATAATATTGAAGCTTTCAACAACTCTGAATATGGAGAGTTCTTAATGGATAACCTTGCTGCTGCAATGGGTGAAGAAGGCGAATACATGACTACTGTAGGCAGCTTAACAAGTACATCACACATGGAATGGGTTACAGCTGCTGTAAAACATCAAGAAGAAAATTATCCTAACATGACAGCTGTTGTAACAGAAGTAGAAACTGGTGACGATTTACAAACAGCTAGTGAAAAGTTAAGAGAGGCTTTAAAAGCTCATCCAAATCTAAAAGGTTTCCAAGGTTCAGCTTCAACTGACGCACCTGGAGCGGCTCTAGCTATTGAAGAACTAGGTCTTGAAGGTAAGATTTCAGTAGTTGGAACTAGTGTTCCTTCTGTAAGTGGTCAGTACATTGAAAATGGATCGATCAATGCCATTACTTTCTGGGATCCTGCTGAAGCAGCATATGCTATGAACACATTAGCAGTCATGATACTTGATGGTAAAAAAGATGAAATCAAAGATGGTCTAGACCTTGGTATTCCAGGATACGAAAGCCTTACAGTAAAAGATAATAAATACATTTACGGTAATGCATACGTAAAAGTTGATAAAGAGAACTTAGACGAATATGACTTCTAAAATTTAAAAACGGCTTAGGAGCATGGAATATACGACGCTCCTTGCTCCTAGGCTAATTTCCTTTATTCAAAGTTTGTTTGTACGGTTTCAACAGTTATTTATTTCTACTATTAACACCGAATGATTAGTTGAAAGGAAGGTGTATTTCTCTTGGAACCTTTAATCCAGATGAAAGAAATAAGCAAAAACTTTGGGGGGGTAAAAGCTCTACAAAAAGTAAATCTAACGATATTTCCTGGTGAAGTTCACTGTTTGGCAGGGGAAAATGGATGTGGAAAATCAACATTAATTAAAGTTTTATCTGGAGTACACACACCTGATCATGGTGAGATATTCATTAATAATAAACGATATCAAAAGCTTAGCACGAAGGAATCCATACAAGCAGGAATTCAAGTTATTTACCAAGACTTTTCCGTATTTCCTAATTTAACAGTGAAAGAAAATCTCGCATTAGGCTATGAAATATCTGATAAGAAAAAGTTAGTCAATTGGAAACGATTTGATGAAATAGCTAAACAAGCATTACAGACTATTGATGTAGATATTGATATTAATAAAAAAGTAGAGAACTTATCTGTTGCAGATAAACAATTAATTGCAATTGCTAGATCCCTGCTATATAATGCCAAGCTAATTGTAATGGATGAGCCAACTACTGCTTTAACAGATAAAGAAGTCCAATCGCTATTTAATGTTATTTCTAAATTGAAAACTAAAGGAATTTCTATCCTATTTGTAAGCCATAAATTAGAAGAAATTTTTACAATAGCTGAACGAGCTACTATATTAAGAAACGGTAAAAACGTAACCGAAGCACACATAAAAGACTTGGATACGAACAAATTGGTTTATTATATGACTGGCAGAGAAATTAAGGAAACGACATATGAATCTGAGTTTGATCAAAATCAGAAACCATTGCTGAAATTAAATAATTTTGGCTTGAAATATATGTTCAAAGGCATTGATTTGGAAATCTATCCCGGAGATATCGTAGGGGTAACTGGTACACTTGGATCTGGAAGAACAGAGTTTGCGGAGGCTATTTTTGGAATAACACCTTCAGATTCAGGAAGGATGGAAATAAACGGCGAAGAAGTAAAGATTCAAAATCCAAGACAAGCCATTAAAAGAAAAATCGTTTATGTTCCAGAAGACCGTTTAACAAAAGGGTTAATTTTAGAACAATCCATTGAGAGAAATATCATCATCTCTACAATTGGAAATTTATTAAAAACCTTTAAGGTAATAGATGTCAAGAAGGTTAAACA
The DNA here is from genome assembly GCF_900207585.1 of Bacillus oleivorans. Classification (GTDB taxonomy): domain Bacteria; phylum Bacillota; class Bacilli; order Bacillales; family JC228; genus Bacillus_BF; species Bacillus_BF oleivorans. The sequence goes on from NZ_OAOP01000003.1 coordinate 37,470, forward strand.
TTCCGTTGATTATTGGATTAAAAACTTGGGAATTGTAGCGATGTTTCCAAAACGAAATGTTAGTGTGTTATCTGGAGGTAACCAACAAAAAGTTGTACTTTCAAAATGGTTAGCTAGTGAACCTGAAATTTTAATTTTGAATAGTCCTACGGTTGGGGTCGATATTGGATCTAAAGAAGAAATCCATGAGGTCATTAAAGAACAGGCGAAAAAAGGAATGGGCGTTATCTTAATATCAGATGATATACCGGAACTAAAACAGAACTGCAATAAAATCGTTACGATGGATAAAGGTAGAGTCATTTCGATAGAAAATATAAAAGAATATTCTATGAGTAGATAGATATGAATTTTTTAAGAGGGTTGGTCGAAAATGAAACGATTACTGAAAACGAATGAATTCTATGTAACTATCGTACTAGTATTACTAATCATTTATATTGGCAGTCAAAATAGCGCTTTTTTATCAATAAATAATTGGTTTGATTTAATTCGCAGTGCAATTGTACCAGTAATATTTGTCATTGGTACTTTACTGGTTTTAATATCGGGCGGGATTGATGTTTCTTTTCCGGCTATAGCCGCACTTAGCATGTATACGACTACGTCAATCATAACGAATACAGGTTATGATGGTCCTGTGATAGTGGCTTTTATGATATCAGCACTAATTGGACTTTTACTTGGATTCATTAACGCCATATTTATTGCGTTTTTAAAGTTACCAGCACTTATTGTAACGCTCGGAACCGCATCTATTTATAGTGGCTTTTTATTGACTTTTATTGATGATGGTCAAATTACAAGGTTACCAGAAGCAATGACCAATCTTTCAAAGACTAGAATTTTTGAAATTACTACTGAAACGGGTATGATTGGTATTCCAGTCGTATTTTTGATAACGATAGCAATCGTTATTTTAGGTTGGTTTTTATTAAAGTATTCCATGCTGGGCAGATCCATTTATGCATTAGGTGGAGATGAGGTTTCAGCGGAGCGGATGGGGATCTCACCTGTGAAAGTAAAAGTATTTGTTTACTGCTTCGTGGGTACGTTAGCTGGAATTGCCGGAATGATTCATACGATCATGGGCCGTAATTCAAATGCTAGTGATCTGTTAGGCGGGGAATTATTAATTATTGCTGCTGTTGTATTAGGTGGAGCTAGAATTACTGGCGGACATGGAACGATTTATGGTTCATTAGTAGCGTTATTATTAATCTTAATTATTGAAAACAGCCTTATTTTACTTGGTATTCCATCCTATTGGCAACGCTTTGTGATCGGTGCGTTAATCCTAATCGGTACAGGATTTTCAGCAGTACAAGTGAAGAGATCACTTGAGTCAAGAAATCCAATTTTGACAGAGTGACATCATTCCTTTCCGGTAAACATTTACATTGAATAGTAAAGATAAACAGGTACAAACACAAAGGCAGAGGGGTGTAAAGAATGTCTAACCCACTTAATATTAATGAAGAGAAAAAACGACTCAGCTTAAATAAAGATTTTATTGGTAACTACGGCGATTTAACATTATTGTTTTTTATTATGATTGGTGTTTTCGCCATTATGGCTATCATTAATCCTAGTGTGTTTTTGTCAGAGGGTATGATGATTTCTATAGCCAACCAATTTCCAATATTAGGATTATTGACACTGGCCATGATGTTTGCCATGGTTTCTGGCGGGATTGATTTATCAGTTGTTAGTACGGCTAACTTGTCAGCCATTATGGCATCCATCATCATGGTTCAATATATCCCTGAAGGTGCTTCATCAGGAGTAACCATTCTTTATATTTTGTTAGCTATTGCTGTTGCCTTATTAGTAGGCTGTGTTGCTGGCTTAATTAATGGGTTTTTAGTCACAGTTGTCAGGATACCGGCTATCATCGTAACTCTTGGAACGATGCAGTTATATATGGGAATTGCATTAGTTTTGACAAAGGGAAAATCCATTGTAGGATTACCAACCATTGTTTCAGAAGTAAGCTCAAGCAGGTTTCTTGGGATTCCGTTTCCATTAGTTATCTTTATCATATTTGTATTCTTTTCTTATTTTGTTTTGAATTTGCGGGATTATGGCTTAAGACTGCAAATGACTGGTTCCAATCCAGTTGCCGCAAAATTCTCCGGGTTAAATGTGAATTCTATTACGATAAAGGCTTATGTAATAAGTGGCTTACTTTCCGCTATTGCAGGTCTGTTGATGACGGCTGCAACCAATGCTGCTAAAGCAGATTTTGGAACAACCTATCTATTGCAGGCCATATTAGTTGCCGTTATGGGCGGAGTTAACCCTTACGGCGGCAGGGGAAAAGTAGCTGGAGTCGTTATGGCTGTTATTACGATGCAAATTTTGTCCAGTGGCCTTGGTATGCTTAAAGTAAGCAACTTTTTTAAAGACTTTATGTGGGGTACAGTATTAATCATTGTTTTATTGGCAAATTTAGTTTATAACAAAAAGATAAGCAAATTAACTTAGCAGATAGATAGTGAGTACACTATTTGTAAATAAGTCATATAGTTTTCTAAATACTACAAGAGGTACTTTCACGAAAAGGAGTATCTCTTTTTATTTGGAAATAACGATAGTTAAACATAAGATTTAACGTTTAATCAATGGTGATGATCCGTTCTGGCTATTTTAACGGCTAAAATATTTATTGACGTTTTCGAACTATAAACATATATACAAAATTGGTGATTAAAATTAACAATTACATAAGTGAGGTTGAATGAATGCTACCTTTTGAAAGAAGAAAATGGTTAGAACAGCAAATTAAATTACATAAAGTAATTGATATTGAAGATGTCTCAACTAAGCTAAATGTTTCTGCAATGACGATTCGAAGGGATCTAAAGGAACTTGAGAAAAATGGTAAAGTAATCCGAACACATGGGGGAGCCATTTCAGTCGATTCCTTTTCTGAGGAAATTCCTTATTCCTCCAAAATAACTAAAAATATTACAGAGAAAAAAGAAATTTCATTAAAGGCCCTGCAATTAATTAAGGAGAATTCAACCATTATATTGGATTCAGGAACAACCACGTTAGAACTTGCCAAAATATTAAAAGATAGAAGTGATTTAACAATCGTTACTAATGATGTGAAAATTGCTAATGAATTACTAGAAAGCTCTAATAAAATAATTGTAACAGGTGGTGAGCTACAACAAGGTATTGGTGCTCTATATGGGACGGCTACTCAAGAAATGCTTTCAATCATTCATGCAGATATTTTCTTCTTAGGTGCACACGCTATCGATTTAAAACATGGAGTTACAGCACCTACTTTTGAAAAGTCATTGATTAAACAATTGATGATTAAAGCCTCAGAAGAGACATGGCTTTTGGCAGACTTTAGTAAATTTAATAAGAAGGCCTTCTCGAAGGTTTGCAGTTTAACAGAAATAGAAGGAATAGTCACTGATTCTAGTATTGAGCCCTCAATTATTAAAGATTATGAATCCAAAACAAAAATTTTATATGGGGAAGTAGAATCAGGGTTAAGGTAATTGCTGATGATTTACAAATAGCGGGACGGTTCTCCTGCTTCGAAACAAGGAAGCGCAAGAACCGTCCCTCCGTTTTAAAACATTCCGTTCTCGTTCGGAGAATCCTCTGGGATGGCCTGACCGACATCCCACAATTCAACGATTTGGTTATCATGGAAACGGAAGATATGGACAACAGCCGCTCCTAGATCATCTGGATTTTGCCGTATATGCGAATAAACGACAACCGTGTCTTTCTCTTGAATTGCTTGTTTGACCTCAAGCATTTTGTCAGGGCTTTGAACTTCATTCTCTTCCATTGCCTGCATGAGCGAGTCTCGATCACCGCGGAAATAGGGGTTATGGTGACGAAAGTCAGGGCTTATGTAACGCTCGTATGCTTCGCGAATATTTCCTGATGCGACTAGCTGCAAAAAAGACACTGCCATTTCTTTGAGGGAGAGGGGAGATGTACCGTTTTGTTCCGTACTCAATTTATTCATCCTTCCTGTTCAGTAATTTAAATTAATAGAAGTGTAAAGTATACAAGAGTCTCTCGTCAATTTTTTATTTTGTCTATGTCTAATTTACGATTTATTATTTCATAGCCTATGCGAACTGGCCTGTTGCTTTCCGCTCCGGGCACTCGCTTTCCGCGGGGAGGTCCGAGAGCCTCCTCGGCGCTTTGGCGCCTGCAGGGTCTCCCGTGACCTCTCTATCCCACTTTCCACTGCTACAATATAGATTTTAATAAGGAGTGGAAATGAGTCGAGTGCCCTCCGCTCCAATCAGCAGGGAGGCAAATCAACCTTAAGGATTGCAACACGCATTTTCTAACCTTGATAAGTGTGTTGCAATCTTTTTTATATTTTGGCAGGCTGCCGAAAGGAGAGACTGTTCACTTGCGTTCTTCAATCCTCGTAACCGGCAGTAGCGAAGCCCATGCAGCTCTTTTGAGACAGCGAAGCTCAGATGGGCTGCCATTATCCTCACTATAAAAGAATTAACTTTTTCAAGAAGAAACGAGAAATCAATATATTTCTCAATCAAGCGAAGAAGGTGGTCGTCTTGACCTACTGAAAATCGTTCGGTAAATAGGTTATTTGAGCTAAAAAGACAGTATAATAAATTCGTTTAGTTCGATGACGGAAGTGGCGGAATAAAAGTAAAGTTTAAAAAGGTACTTACTACTATTGCTAAGTGCCTTTTTAAATTGTGGGCTAGTTAACAGAACTTCAATCGTCATTATTTTTCGAATAAATAAGAGATAGCCCATTATTCTTTCATATCATGAATGGATTTATTATAATGATAGATAGCAACAAAGTAATTTATTGTTATCCAGTTTGTAAGCTTATGAGACTACTTTATTTACACGGAAAGGGGTAAAAATTAGTGGATTCTAAACAAACAGCAAACGTTGGAAAATGTCCGGTCATGCATGGGAGTGCGACTAGTCAAAAATCGAGTGGGACGACGAATAAGGACTGGTGGCCAAACCAGTTGAACCTGAACATTCTACATCAGCATGACAGAAAGTCTAACCCTATGGGAGAAGACTTTAATTATGCTGAAGAATTTAAAAAGCTAGACTACTATGCTCTTAAACAGGATCTTCACAATCTAATGACAGACAGTCAAGATTGGTGGCCGGCTGACTATGGACATTATGGTCCATTCTTTATTCGCATGGCTTGGCACGCCGCAGGTACATATCGTACAGGTGACGGACGTGGTGGCGGTGGAACTGGTGCACAACGTTTTGCACCATTGAACAGCTGGGCTGACAATGGCAACCTTGATAAAGCACGCAGGTTGCTATGGCCGATTAAGCAAAAGTATGGGAATAAGATCTCTTGGGCTGACCTGCTTCTACTAACAGGTAATGTTGCGATTGAATCAATGGGCGGCAAGACATTTGGTTTTGGAGGCGGACGTGCTGACATTTGGCATCCAGAAGAAGACATCTACTGGGGTGCTGAAACTGAAATGCTAGGTGATAACCGTTACACAGGTGATCGCGAGCTTGAGAACCCGCTTGCTGCTGTTCAAATGGGCCTTATCTATGTGAACCCAGAAGGTCCAAATGGAAACCCAGATCCTCTTGCAAGCGCTCGTGACATTCGTGAAACCTTTGCACGGATGGGAATGAACGATGAAGAAACAGTAGCATTAACGGCTGGAGGTCATACTTTTGGTAAGGCACATGGCGCAGGAGATGCTGCTCATGTTGGTCCTGAGCCAGAAGCTGCTCCTATAGAAGCGCAAGGCTTAGGTTGGCTTAGCACACACGGCACTGGTAAAGGGCGTGACACCATTACGAGTGGGATTGAAGGTGCTTGGACTCCGAACCCGACACAGTGGGATAATGGTTACTTTGATTTACTATTTGGATATGAATGGGAGCTTACAAAGAGCCCTGCAGGTGCACATCAGTGGACTCCAGTAAATCCGCTTGAGAACCATCTTGCTCCTGATGCAGAGGATCCATCCGTTCGTGTTCCAACAATAATGACGACTGCAGATATGGCAATGCGTGAAGATCCTATATACGAAAAGATTTCCCGCCGTTTCCATCAGAATCCAGAAGAGTTTGCTGATGCATTTGCTCGTGCATGGTTCAAATTACTACACCGTGATATGGGGCCACGTTCAAGATATTTGGGTCCAGAAGTTCCAGAAGAAGAGCTTGTCTGGCAAGACCCTGTACCAGCTGCCCGTTTTGAACTAACAGATGAAGAGGTAGAAAAAATAAAGGTATTAATCCTAGACTCTGGTCTTACAATCAGCGAGCTAGTGACAACAGCTTGGGCTTCAGCCAGTACCTTCCGTGGTTCAGATATGCGCGGCGGCGCTAATGGTGCCCGTATTCGACTTGCCCCACAGAAGGATTGGGAAGTGAATCAGCCTGAACAGCTTTCAAAAGTACTTCAAGTACTGGAAGACATTCAAAAACATCTAGATAAGAAAGTCAGCATCGCTGATTTGATTGTGCTTGGCGGAAGTGCCGCAATTGAAAAAGCTGCCCAAGACGCTGGCTTTGATGTAACGGTTCCTTTTGCTCCAGGACGAGGAGATGCCACTGAGGAGCAAACGGATGTAGAAAGCTTTGCAGTGCTAGAGCCTGTTGCAGATGGTTTCCGTAACTATCAGAAGAAAGAGTATAGTGTAAGTCCAGAAGAGCTCTTAGTAGACAAGGCGCAACTATTAAATCTTACGGCACCTGAAATGACTGTATTGATTGGCGGTATGCGTGTATTAGGCACTAACTACGGCGGAACTGGGCACGGCGTATTCACTGATCGTGTAGGTACACTTACGAACGACTTTTTTGTAAACTTACTTGACATGGGAGTAGAATGGAAGCCTGCAGAGGACGGCGTATATGAAGGGCGTGACCGCAAGACAGGCGAAGTAGTGCGTACGGCAACTAGAGTTGATCTAATCTTTGGTTCCAATTCCCAACTGCGTGCCATTGCCGAAGTCTATGCTCAAGACGATAACAAAGAGAAATTTGTGCATGACTTTATATCTGCTTGGGTCAAGGTCATGAATGCGGATCGGTTCGACCTTAATTTAAAATAATGAAGATTAAACCAAAAAAGGCATTGGTACTTGCAGTTGTACCAATGCCCTTTTTTGCATCTTTATAACTACGGTGAACCGTATCTTTGTATTATACTTCCCCTTTAATTTCTTTAACGATTTCCTTCGCAAAATGTCCAAGACTACCCTCACAGTACCCTCGAATTACTTCAGGAGCAATGGAGGTTAAAGCTCTGTTGACGTATTCAGGTGAATAACCTTTTTTTGCAAATTCACTTTCAATATTGATAGCAGCCTGTACGGCTAAATAGGTTGCCAGCTTGTTTACTTCCGTTAAACAACTTTCATGATCGTTTTTTATCTCCCCAAGAAATTGAAAGAGGTCCTCTATTTGCTCAGGTAAGGTGTACTCTGTAATGAATAAGCCATTGCCATGTTCCATTAAATCTCTTGCGTGTCCCATATATTTCACGCCTAACACATTTAGAGAGGGGAATTTTGATTTAATTTCCTTCGTATCAAGAGCAGTTGCCATATTGATGATTTTGGTAGAGGGGGGATTCTCTTTGGTATAAGTTTGAGAAATAAAAGGAATAACATTCGGGGCAGGCAAGGCTAATAGTAAGATATCTAAATACCTTAATTCATTCTCTGTAAGACTATAACTATTTGGAAATTGCTCAACAAAATCCTGTACTTTGGCTTTTGAGGGATGGTATATTCCGATTTTTATATGGTTTTTATTCCAATGCGTCATCATCGCGGTACCTAATTTACCTAACCCGACTAACCCTACTCCGTGTTGTTTCATTAATTACACCCCTTTGTAAAAATATCTAATAACATTATAAAGCAGAGACATACCTCATAATAATGTCTCTGCTTTTAAAGTTATCTATTTCTACGATCAATAACTTTACCCCCTTTATAATAGACGCACTTTATATCTTTCACATTTGTAATCTCTAACCCAGGGAGACACTATAAAACTAGCATCCATTCCTGGCTGTAAGCGCCCATACTGCTGTCCTTTACCCATTAGTTCTGCGGGTTAGTTTTAAAAATGAATATTTCCACCACCCACTTAAAACTTAAAAATAAAAATAATTAGAAAATTCACAATAAACTATTGACGTATGACGTCATATGACATATTATTGTTTTAAACATGATGTTATACGACATCATAGAAAATGAGGAGGTTACATGATGACTACCAACTTTTGCAGCAAACAAAAATATAAATGGAAGGGAGGATTAAGGTAATGAAACAAGTACATGTAGAACAAATTCAAAAGGTAATCGAGGCTGTTAAAGGGAAAGATATTGAAAATATTTTCTTTGTTGCATGTGGCGGATCAATGGCAGCGCTATCATTTGGAGATTATTTTGTTACAAAAGATACTGACATGCCAAGCTTTGTTTATACATCAAATGAATTTATTCACCGTGCACCAAAAGCATTAGGTGAAAAAAGTCTTGTTATACTAAAATCTCATACTGGTACAACTCCAGAAACAGTTGGAGCTGCTACATACGCAAGAAGCAAAAGTGCCTTGACTGTTGCCATTTCAATGGATGTTGAATCTCCGTTGTGTCAAGAGGCAGAATTTACTGTCCATTACAATTATAAAGATGGCTCTGATGCTATTGATTGTGAAATAGGTATTTATTACACGTTACTGTTTAAATTACTTAATCTTATTACGGGTGAAGAGAAATATCTCCGTGGTGTTGACCAGTTATCTAAACTAGGTGAGTTAATTGAACGTAATCAAGCGAAACATAAGGATGTAGCTGACGCATTCGGTAAAAAAAATAAGCGTGAGAAGATCATTTACACAATGGCAAGTGGTGCGTATATCCACCACGCTTATTCATTCACAAGCTGTCTCTTGATGGAAATGCTTTGGGTCAATTCCAATGCTATTCATTCGGGCGAATATTTCCACGGTCCATTTGAAATCACTGATTATGATGTACCATTTTTAATGGTAGTTGGAGAAGGACCAAGTACACCACTTGATCAACGTGCTCTAGATTTTGTTACTAAATACAGTGAAAATGTTGAAGTGGTTAACGTTAAAGAGTTTGATTATACAGGGGTAGACGAAGACCTAAAAGAATATTTCGGCCCTGCACTTGCCGGTCCTGTTTTACGATTATACGCTGATGGTTTAGCTGAACATACTGGTCATCCATTATCGGTAAGAAGATATATGTGGAAAATGGAGTATTAATGTTTGGATAAAATAAGGGGATTCAATGAGGAGGGGTTTTAATGAAGTTACTTAGATTTTTGCTTGTTGTGTTACTTAGTTCTTCGTTTTTAGCAGCATGTTCTTCCTCTAATGATAGTGATGGCGATGCTTCCAATGGTGATCAAGTAGTAATTGATTTCTTCCATCGATGGCCCAATGAACCAAGAAAATCATTTTATGATGAAAGGATTGCAGAATTTGAGAAGCTGCATCCACATGTAAAAATTAATGTAGATTCTGTTTTAAATGATTCTTATAAAGAAAAGATCAGAGTGTTGGTTTCAAATGATGAGCTGCCTGATATTTTTGCATCATGGTCAGATTCTTTTGCCACTAACTTAGTAAGTTCTGGTCGTATTATGGAGTTAAACGACATCATTGCGGATGATCCAGAATGGTCTGGTAATATTATCGAGTCACAATATGCTGGATTTACTTTTGATGAAATTACCTATGGAATTCCGTTTACGGTTGGTGGTAAGGCGTTCTTTTATAACAAAAAAATATTTGAAGAAAATAATTTAGCTGTACCTACCTCATACGATGAACTTATCGATACATTAGATCAGCTGAAGGAAGCAGGTTATGAAACACCTCTAGTCGAAGGTTTAACAAATGCCTGGGCCGTATCTCATTACATGGGAACTATTTTTGATAGAGTTATAGACCATGATGTACTAGTTAAAGACTATACCCCTGAAACAGGTGAATTTACAGACCAAGGCTATATTCGAGGCCTCGAAATCTTCAAAGAGTTAACCACTTACATGGGTGATGTTTCAACGGCTATAGATCATGAAACAGCTCGGAACATGTTTGCTGCCGGTGAAGTTCCAGTATTATATATGCAATTTGCAGAAGTTAAATATGTACAAGATGCTGGTGATGTTGAATTTGGATTCTTTAATTTCCCGCCCGTTGAAGATGGAAAAGGAAGACCTGAATCACTTACCGGTGCACCTGAAGGATGGATGTTAAGTAAAAATGCACCTCCTGAAGCTGTAGAGTTTTTAAAGTTCTTAACTTCAGAGGAAACAGCTAAAGCATTTACAAAAGCGGATGGGCAGTTAAATGCTATTAAAGGCGGTGTAACTGAAGAAAATTCAAATCCGACAAGTCTTGAGGCCTATCAAATTATTTTAGATGCATCAGATGTAGCCCCTTGGTTTGATAATGCGGTAGATATTTCAATTGCTGATATTTTCATGCGTGGCGGTCAAGAACTAGCAACTGATCAAACTACTCCCGAAGAAATCATGAAAAAAGTACAGGAAGAAGCTGCTAAATTACGTAACCAATAGAAATATTTGATAGGCATTGCCCTAACTAGGATTTTATTCGGTTAGGGCAATTCTTCAAAAAGAAGGTGGGTTTTCCGTTATGAAGTTTAAAAAGGCTTATATAACACCGATCTTATTCATGTTACCAACCATTTTATTTTTAGGGGTATTTATATACATGCCGCTTTTTCAAAACTTTTATAATAGTTTTTTTGACTTTAGTGTATTTTCCCAATCGAAAGAATTTGTTGGATTAAGTAAAATTAAAGAATTATTTCATGATGAGGTAGCGGTAACTGCAATAATCAACAATGTTAAATATGCAATCATCTCAGTGATCCTGCAGGTATTTTTTGCTTTAGTGCTGGCTTCCATTTTAGAGGATAAATTTTTTAGACGCTTCGCACCAGCTTTAAGAGTTATTTATTTTATACCAGTTATGATTTCAATTTCTGTAATCGCTTTATTATTTGGATTTGTATATAATCCCCAAATCGGGTTATTAAATAGTTTCTTAGAATTAATTGGATTAGAGGAATGGGCAAAACCTTGGTTAGGTGATTCAACTTCTGCCATTTATAGTGTTATAGCGATGTCTCAATGGCAAAGTATTGGGTTAATTACGATGTTATTTATTGTAGCGATTCAGAAAATTCCGAAAGAATTGTATGAAGCGGCAGAGATAGACGGAGCTGGAAAAATACGCAGATTTTTTAGTATCACTGTGCCACAAGTTAAAGAAGTAACCTTTGTTAATTTATTAGTTACCGTGACTGGATCTATTCTTGTATTTAATGAACCATACATTCTCACTAATGGCGGTCCGGGAAATAGTTCCATGACATTAGCGGTTCACATGTATCAAACAGGGTTTTTTAAAGATGACATGGGCTATGCATCTGCATTAGCAACTTTTATATTCTTATTATCTGCAGTATTTGCGCTCATACAAATCAAAGTATCTAAAACAGGGAAGGAGGATTGAAGAACATGATTAAAACGCAATTAAACAATTCAACTTCCCCACGTTCAATGGTTACTAATAAAATGAAAATCCCAGTCCAAACACGAATTACAAAAAATATACTATTTCTCGGTTTGCTAATCTTTGCTTGTATCATTCTATACCCACTATTCTGGATGGTTATATCATCATTTAAAGGTTATCAAGAAATCTATAATAATGTTTGGGCTTTACCAACGGAGTGGAAGCTTGAAAACTATTCACTGGCATGGTCGAAAGGGATTTCAAGCTATTTTTTTAACAGTGTTTATGTTACGGGGTTAACGATTATTCTTACCGTATTCATTGGATCGATGTCTGCGTTCGTATTATCTAGGTATAAAAATCGGTGGATTGACGCGGGATTATTGTTTACAATCGGTGGCTTAATGATGAATCCGCAAGTTGCTTTAATCCCATTATTTGAAATTTTGACAGTAACTAACTTAATCGATACACACTGGGCGTTAATTCTGACGTATGTAGCCTATCGATTACCTTTAACGATTATTTTGATTCGTGCCTACTTTTTAACTGTACCTAAGGAATTATCTGAATCAGCATTAATGGATGGATGTACGGAATTCGGGATTTATTGGCGAATATATTTGCCGCTATCTGTACCTATTTTATTTACTTCTGTTATTTTAACAGCTTATTTTGCTTGGAATGAATTCTTATTCGCAACCGTTTTTATTAACTCTAGTGAGCTAAAAACAATTCCGTCTGGATTAATGGTCTTCCGAGATGCTCTTCGTACAGACTGGGGAGTATTGCTTTCAGGAATGGTCATTGCAACGGTTCCCATGATTCTTTTACTTATATTCTTACAAAAATATTTGGTTAGAGGTCTTGCAGAAGGATCTGTGAAAGGATGATGACAAATGAAACTAATAACAATTGGTGATAACGTAGTGGACTGCTACTTGGATCAACATAAATATTATCCTGGAGGCAATTGTGTCAATGTAGCAGTTCATGCCAAACGGAATGGGGCTAGTAAAGTTGCTTATATCGGGATATTTGGCAACGATGAGCCTGCTGGTCATATTAAGTATGCATTGAGTCAAGAAGGGATCGATTATCATTTTTCTCGTGAAGTTTTTGGTATTACCGGACAACCAAAAGTTACATTAACAGAAGAAAATGATCGTGTATTTGTAGGTGGCCCTAAAAATACAGTTCAGCATAAATTTAAAATTCAGCTCATTCAAGAAGAGTTGGACTATATTAAAACATTTGATTTATGCCATGTGAGCTGCTATTCCTCAATGGAAAGCGAACTTCCTAAATTGTCTCAAGTGTCAAAAATAGCTTTTGATTTCTCAAACAAGAAAGATTTATCTTATATTGAGTCTATAGCTCCGTATATATCTTATGCTTTTTTCTCGGCTGCGGAACTTTCAGATGAAGAACTTGAACGATTCATCCAATTTTTAACTTCTTTTCGCTTTGAAGTGATCGGATTGACTAGAGGTGGAAGGCCAGCGCTTTTTATCAAAAATGGAGTGGTGTATGAGCAGAAGTTGAGGGAGATTGATGTTATTGACACAATGGGTGCAGGTGATAGTTTAATAGCAGGATTTTTAACTTCTTATATGAATGGTGACGATATCGAAGTTGCTATCGAGAAAGGAACACAATCAGCTGAAAAGGCTTGTCAAACATATGGTGGATTCGGTTACCCCAAAGAAATGGAAATGATATCAAAACACCCTAGATAATGTATAATAAGGGTAAATGATAAGGTATAGGAGCGAATTCTTTTGAGTAACCGCGATCCCATTTATTTATATGAAGAAATTATGACAGGAATTAAACAATATATTGAAGCAAATCAATTGAATCCGGGAGATCGTATTCCGACAGAAGCTGAATTATGTGAAATATTCCAAGCAAGCCGAATATCCATTCGCCGAGCCATTAAGGAGTTGGTTGAAGAAGGAATCCTTGAAATTATACGAGGAAAAGGTACATTTGTTAATAAACCTCGTAAAGAAATTCATCTATTACATTTACAGGGATTCACAGAGGGTTTAACCACAGAGAGTGATATTATAACAAAAGATATTATTTCAATGGAGAAAATAAAGGGTACACCCCATATTAATAAAATCTTTAATAATCAATATGATGAGTACGTCGAATTAATCAGGAAAGTCTATCGTAATAACCAAATTTTAAGTTTGGATTATGCATACTTACCTACATCCCTATATCCCTCAATAGAAACCAAAATTAAACCAGATAGCTCTACTTTTAAGATTATTAATGACGAGTATCAAATGAAATTTAAAAAAGTTTGTAAGGAATTGGAATTTGTCCATCCAACAGAGGAGTTACAAAAACACTTAGAGGTTAGCAGACTGACACCTTTAATTTTAGTAGATAAAGTTATTTATGATGAATGTTCAAATCCTGTTCATTATTCCAATTATTATTTAATCGCAGATCTCGTAAAGCTGCGGTTGGAAACAGATTGCTAAAATGGTGTAATAAGGGGTGAATACATGTACAAAGCTGTTATTTTTGACTTTGATGGTTTGATTTTGGATACCGAATCAGTTCATACAGCCATATTTCAAGAAATGTTTCAATCCTATAATTTGGAATTTCCGTTTGAAGAATGGATACAAAATATTGGTACACAATCAGATGTTTCAATATATGATCTTTTGGAAAAGGAAATACAGCCAATTGATCGTGCAGAACTTAAAAGAATCAACGAAGAAAAGCTGCATACAAGGTTACACACATTAAAGGTGCGACCAGGTGTGGAACATTATCTTAAAGAAGCACAAGCCATGAATTTAAAAATTGGTCTGGCATCAAGCTCTGATTATAAATGGGTTTCGGGCCATTTAAGCAGGCTAGGTTTATTGGATTATTTCGAGTGTATAATGACTTCAGACGATGTGGTTGAAGTGAAACCAAACCCAGACCTTTACTTATTAGCTGCTAAAGAGCTAGAGGTTGAACCTAAATCATGCATTGCTTTCGAAGATTCAGCTAATGGTTCTCTTGCTGCAAAACGAGCAGGTTTAACTTGTGTTATTGTTCCGAATGAAACCACCCAACATTTAACATTTCCTGAAGTTGATTATCGACTATCCTCTATGACAGATTGTGCATTGTCTGACCTTCTTGAAAAATTAACAACCATAAAACAATAGGTGGCAGAGTATTTTTTAACCAGTACCACTGTCACTTGCTCTATGAAGCAATTACTAGTGGTACTCATTCTTTGTTGTGCGACCCTATTCCGGATTGTTACATTATCTCCCCCCCTTTGTGAAAATATCTAATAATCATTATAAAGCAGAGACAGCCCCCATAAAAATATCTCTGTTTTTAATGTTAGCTATTAGCACGCTCAATAACCTTTACCCCTTTATAATAAACGCACTTAATATCCTTCACATCTGTAATTTCTAATCCTGGGACACCATTGCTTACTATAAAACTAGCATCCGTTCCTGGTTGTAAGCGCCCATACTGCTGTTCTTTACCCATTAGTTCCGCTGGGTTTGCCGTAATTAAAGCTAAAATTTCATTTTCATCAAATCCGTTTTGTTTCATGAGCACCATACTAGGGGATGCGATTAGCATTAAAACGTCTGGTCCTCTTAGTGATTGGTCGGTAAAAGGGAGCCAACTGGTATCCATGTATGGAGGTAAATAGGCATCTGTTGCAATGGAAACGGGAATTCCCTTTTCTACTAAACGTAAAATTTCTTCTGGTGAATTTGGTGGAAGATGCGTACCTCCCATTGGAGTTGCTACAACTTTCACCCCTTGTTCTGCTGCGATATTCATGAGCTCCGCCGTAATTCCATGAGCATGATGCAACACATCAATCTGAGCCTCTAAAGCTAATTTGATCCCCTCTTCACCCGCCACATGAGCCCCAATCTGTTTTCCCATTGCATGATAAATTTCAGTGATTTGTTTTAACTCCTCAAGTGAGTATATGATTTCGCCTGCACGGGGAACTTCATCGATTGTAAAGTTAGCAGGCGTTGCATTGATAAAAATATTTTCGCCAGGGTAATCGCTTTCCATTGCAATGCTCCGTACGATCAAGGAGTCGACTAAATCTTCTTTTCTAACAGACTGAGACTTTGTGAAGGAAGTAAAATGAGCCAATTTCTCAAAACCTATCGAAATACTAGTAGTGGCAAAGCAGATATCCATCGGAAAATCAGCAGAAATTCTTCTGTAATCTTCTACAGAAAAATCACATAATGGATGCCCGCACACTTGTTCACCAAGAGCTGTGATTCCTGCAGATAAAGCCGTTAGTAAGATCGCTTTTCCAGCATGGAAGTGGGTTTCAGGAGTGACTGGGTACAACGAAGTCGGAGCAAATTCAAGCAAATGAGTGTGACAGTCTACTAAAGATGGCGTGATCACGTGGTTTGAATAATCAATGACCAAAAAATCATGATATTCGTGTTTAATAGTTTCCCAAGGACCAATGGCCGTGATTCTTCCATTTTCAATGGACATTGCACCGTCATGGATAGTTCCTGTCTTACTTACCGTTACAAGCCGTTTACTTTTAACTATATATTTTAAATCCATACGCTATCCCACCAAAAATGGAGTTAAGAAATAACCTAATATACATGCCGTGATCACCCGAAGCACCGTTCCAATGATCGCTGCCTCTAGGACTTCTCTTTCATTTAGCCCGGAGCTTTGGGCCCAGGTAACCGGAACCTGACCGAATATGACAGAAAGCGGGAGACCAGAGTTCGCTAATACAAAGGAACCTACAATTAAGCGTGGATCAAGATTAGAGGCAAGTTCAGCTAATTGAGCCACTGCTAGTGTTGGCGCTGCAAGAATCGATACAATTCCGGTACTTGGTTCAATACTTAAAAACGAAAGAGCCGAAGAAAGACTTGTTTCGATCGGACCCCATATTCCAATAAACTTAAACATTCCAATAAAGAAAAAAACGGCCGCAACTGCAGGTATGATGATTAAAAAAAGAAGTTCTGCCCCTTCTTTTGCCGATGAAAATATCGTATCGAGGAATCTAGTTTTGGGTGTGAAATGTGGCAGCGCTTCCAATTCAACCCTGCGTGTATCCCGATAAATCGTTTTTGAAAGAATAAACGGTACGACAATTAAGGGAGCAAAAATGGAAAGGATCACAAGCGGGAATGCATTGATTCCAAAGGCTGATAAGGCAATCAGTCCTAACACAAAGGTTGCAAAGGACTGAGGCGACTGAATCATCGTGGCGACTGCTATTTTTTGCTCAGCTTTGGTAGCATTGGCTTTTACAAGAATGGGTCCTGCAATTTTTCCAGCCGCATTGATATCGCCAAGAATATTGTAAACACTCGGAATAATAACAGACGGATTGATTTTGAACCATTTCATGATCGGCACAAAGATCCGAATCAAACCATCCGTGAATCCCAACCTTTCCAAGATCCTTCCGACAATGACACTCACGATAATCGCAATCCCCACTTCACTGGTCAAAAATATATCTACAACAACTGGTTTCACTTCTTTAATCATGGTATCGAACAATCGAGAAAGTGTATGAGGTGAGAATAATAAGAGTGCCAGAGAAGCGATTACAAGCAATAATCCAATCATCTCATAGAGATTCCATCTTTTACGGGAAGGGTTAGGCTGAGGAGCTGCCACTTTATGTTGTTCCATAGGTATACCCCCACGCTTTTTGGATAGTGTATGTACGGGCGAAGGATTGTGTGTTTGCCTATAAGATTTTCAGGAAAAATTATAGCTTGCCCCGGGTTTAATCATAACACCAATGGTAGAGGCTTCATTAAAACAAATTGAACCAGTAAAATGGGAAGAAGTCGGATATCTAGTAGCATTCTTAATTATCAGGTAAGTCTAGCTTTATCAATGCGACAGTAATCCTCTGCAAAAATAGCTAAGGGGAAGATACAAATAGAGGAAATTCGGGCCAAATTATGAAAAATAGAGGATTATATTATTAGTAGTAGAATTTATGAAATAAAAGTGGCCTTTTTGTATTTCGGATGTTAAGTTAATTCGTTTAATAATAAAAAGGGGGAAGGAAAAGAACAATAGGAATTTAATTTTAACACTTCCGTTATTTATAGAAAACCATGGGAATTGTAAAAGCTTACATGAGGAATTTTTAAGGGTTTGGGAAGAAGTACCTAATGTATTGTCTTAAATGAATTTTGAAACACCATTTGGGCAAGTTTCAATTAACAATCTATATGATACCATAACAAATTCAATTATTCTTTCGGATCTTTGACTGTTGTAAAAAGGCTATTGATTTTCTTAATATGAAAAGCCGGAAGAATAACGTAATAGTCCACTTTGCCTTATGAAAACTACAAATCTATTTAGATTTTTCTCTTGACCCTTGCTATACCCTGATGTAAACATTAAGATACAGCATTCAGCTACATACCCATAAAGATAACGGTTCTTAATAAGACCGAAAACAATATCGGGTCAGTTTGACTCTTGTACCAGCCTAAGCTGTCCCAATAGGCGTCCGCAACCATATTTGAAAAGTCTGAAGAATGAAACGTCAGACGCACACAAAGACGAGGAGTTGAGTTTATGAAATTTCTGCTTACATCTGCAGGCATCAATAACAAAAGCATACATGACGCGTTGGTTGACATGCTGGACAAACCGATTGCAGACTCCAACGCCCTGTGCATCCCCACCGCGATGTACGGACACCCCTGGGTCGGCCCCGGTGTCAAAGCCTGGCAGTTCATCAGCGGGAATTCCGATAATCCTATGGTCGACCTGGGTTGGAAGTCCGTCGGCGTGCTGGAGCTCACAGCGCTGCCAAGCATCGACGAAGACCGCTGGGTGCCGCTGGTCCGGGAGACGGACGTCCTGCTGGTATCGGGCGGCGACGCCCTCTACCTGTGCCACTGGATGCGGCAATCCGGGCTGGCAGACCTCTTGCCGTCGCTGCACGCAGTCTATGTGGGAATGAGTGCTGGGAGTATGGTGATGGCACCTAACATCGGGGAATTCTTCGTTGGCTGGACTCCACCCAACGGTGGTGATGAAACGCTGAGTCTGGTCGATTTTGCAATGTTCCCGCATCTGGATCACGAGATGCTGCCGTATAACACGATGGCTAATGCAGAGAGATGGGCCGCCGGGATGCAGGGGCCGGCGTATGCAATTGATGATCAAACCGCCATCAAAGTGATCGATGGAGCGGTCGAAGTTGTATCCGAAGGGCATTGGAAACTGTTTACGCCATGATCTTACTATGCTGCTAGCTTCTTGGTTGCAATCTCGAATGCACCGCGTACTTCAGATCAATGTTGAGGTATTCATCGGGATTCCGTTCAAGTACCAATGGCGGAGAATAGAAGACTTCGATTTTGTTGATGCTTGATCGACTTGTTCGGTGACAACCTAGCAGTGATGTACCGGAGGTCATTTCATAAAAATGCATCCCTTCATTGATGTAATGGAAGGTCATCGAGGTTGCTCCTCAATTTTGAATTGATGAAAAACGGTTACATCTCCATGATTATTAACAAAGAAAATTGAGTTAAAACGATGAGATATTGGATATGTCCATCCGCCAAGGCCTCAATGGCTTCTGACGACATCATGTTTGTCTATTCAAGGCATTGTGAAGCAGTTGTGAAGTTAGGAAGATTGCTGGATTAAATCGGAGAAAGCATTAGACCCTCTTCCAGGAAATAAGAGATAGAGCCGCACCTATTAAACAGAGGATTTGTTTGACTATCTTAAATATATGTCACTAGGAGCTCGATCTTAAAGGTCTGAGCTTTTTTTATTTTAATCGTTTTCAATAGAGAACCTTGATATCAATGGATATCATTTGGAGGATTATGAAAAAATTTGGAGAAGTGTATTCATAGGAAATAATTAAAGAGGAGAGTTAAAGTGTAACTATTAAGTTATACAAATTGAGAATTTTAGAAGACATATAAATACTGAAGTCTTATGTGAAGCAAATATCTGACTAGACCTCAGTTTACCATCTTAGTATCAATCATACTCTCATGCCCATATTTCAATATAGATAATTTGGAAAAGATTTTTTAAGATTTTTATTCATGGTGTCGATTTTGATTTTTATTGTTCGTTGTATTTATATAGGGATCGAGTAGAATGGTCCTCTAAAAAGAACTTGACTCAAAAATAAGGAGGAAGATGTATGCTATTTATGATGATTGTCAAAGCCTCAAAGAATTCGGAAGTCGGAAATCTCCCGAACCCAGAGCTTAGAGAAGCCATGGACAAGTACAATGAGGAATTAGTTAAGGCAGGCGTGCGAGTTATGGCTAAAGGACTTCATCCAAGTTCAAATGGGATTCGCCTTTCGTTTCCGGAACCAGGGGGAAAGCCGGTGGTTACGGATGGCCCATTTACGGAAACGAAAGAATTGATTGCCGGGTTCTTTCTGATTGATGTGAAGTCGAGGGAAGAAGCCATCGAGTGGGCCATGCGGGCACCGGACCCGATGGGACATGGAGAAGGTCAGATTGAATTGCGTCAAGTATATGAGTGACCAAGGATCCGGAAATGATGGCAAAAGAAGTTGAATTACGCGAGAAATTAGAGAAAAAGACAACCTTAGTGACAACCTATGGAACCCATCGTACCATAGAAGGAATCTGGACCGTCGAATCGGCCAGAATCATAGCCGGTGTTGCCCGAATTGTTCAAGATGTCGGTATTGCAGAGGATTTGGCGCAAGATGCGTTGGTCATTGCGCTTGAAAAATGGCCGGAGTCAGGCATACCGGAAAAACCGGGAGCCTGGCTCATGACTGTTGCCAAACGTCGGGCGATTGATCTTCTGCGCCGAAACAAATTACGTGATCAAAAATATGAGGAAATCGGCCGCAACATGGAATCCAACATGAAAACGGACGATGATTCAATGGACGAGGAGATCTATGACGATCTCCTGCGTCTCATCTTCACCACTTGTCATCCGGTGCTTTCCAGGGAAGCTCGAGTCGCTCTAACGCTTAAACTGTTATGCGGATTAAAGACAGATGAAATTGCGCAAGCTTTTCTTGTGTCGGAATCAACCATTGCACAACGAATCGTCAGAGCAAAGCGTACACTTTCTGTTTCAAAGGTACCTATTGAAATTCCCCGTGGACTTGAGCTTTCACGCCTGATGTCATCAGTTCTGGATGTGATCTATCTCCTATTTAATGAAGGATATGTTGCAACCGGCGGTGAGAACTGGATTCGTCCAACACTGTGCAATGAAGCAATTCGTCTTGGCCGGATTCTGGCAGAACTTCTCCCTGAGGAACCGGAAGTACATGGCCTGATTGCTCTCATGGAAATCCAGGCTTCACGTTTCAAAGCGCGCATTGGTCCATCGGGAGAGCCGATATTGCTTCTGGATCAGAATCGTGCGCTTTGGGATCATCTTTTGATTCACCGCGGCTTTTCGGCCCTTAAGCGGATTGAGCAAATCGGCGGTGCCTATGGTCCGTACTCACTGCAAGCATCTATAGCCGCTTGTCACGCCAAGGCACGAACTGCATCGGAAACGGATTGGCAAGAAATTTCCGCACTTTACGATGCCCTTGCCCAGGTGGCACCATCTCCCATCGTGGAATTGAACCGCGCTGTTGCTATTTCCATGGCTTATGGACCGACCGCTGGTCTAGAGATTGTGGACGCATTGGAAGACGAACCATCCTTGAAAAAGTATCACTTATTGCCAGCGGTTCGTGGCGACTTGCTTGCTAAGCTAGAGAGAAATGAGGAAGCATGCGCTGAGTTCAAGCGTGCAGCATCGCTTACACAGAATGAACAAGAGCGTGCCTTGCTTCTAAACCGGGCAAACGATTGCGTTTAAATCTAAACGTTTCTCCGCTGAAAGATTTCGGAGGAAAATCTAACATACATTTTTCGATTTACAAGTCGTGTCAATGATATAACCATACCAAGTTTTGATTTTACAAAAAAGACGCATCTGCCACCTTGCTTTAAAAATGAGAAAGATAGTTTTAAATGTGGTTTTTCAATTTGGAATGAAAATGATTTGATTGAGGTTCAGCAAAAGGGAAGAGGCTATCAGGAATTATTTATAAGTAGTAATCCGGCAGTTGTGGAATGAGATAAATTGGTAGGTATGAGTAAAATATATGTGGGTACTACTCTATCCATAATATAAGCCCTCATGGAGGAAATGAAACACGCTTTATCGTTTCATTCCCTCCATGAGGGCTTTTTCACCCACTAAAACTTGAATCAATCAATCTCAAAATACCCATTGACAAATTATCAGACAATTATTAGACTGAGTAAAAGGCAACATAAGTGCAACTAAATACAACAAATGCAAAGTGAAAGTGGAGGAAAATGCAAATGAATACAAGGGATGTCGTTGTTATTGGTGGTGGAGTTGTTGGAACCGCCATCTTAAAGGAACTAGCCATATATGATTTAAAATGCACTCTGCTTGAAAAACAACCAGACGTTTGTGAAGGAACTAGCAAAGCAAACAGTGGTATTATCCATACTGGCTTTGATGCAAAGCCGGGATCGATTGAGGCAGAGTGTTTAAGAATATCTCGAAATGAATGGCCGTCAGCCATTGAAAATTTGAAAATACCATTTATACCATGTGGTGCTACTATGGTTGCCACAAGTGAAGAAGAAGCAGATATTATCAAAAATAAGTACATACCAAATGCCGAAGCAAACGGAGTACAAGTGCAGTGGATCGAAAAAGAGGAAGTGCTAGAGGCCAACCCTGGATTAACTGAAAATGTACTTGGGGGGCTTTTAATTCCTGGGGAAGCTGTTGCTGATCCCTTTTGGGCTACAAGAGCCTTTGCTGAAATTAGCGTGTTAAATGGAGCAGAAGTGAAGCTAAATTCTGGTGTAATAGATATTCAGCCAACAAGTGATGACCTTTTTGAAATTACCACTGAAAGCGGAGAAAAGATTGTCACACGCTACATTGTCAATGCAGCAGGATTATGGTCTGATGAAATTGCCAAAATGGTTGGAGATACGAGCTTTGAAATCACACCGCGAAAAGGACAGTTTGTCTTAACGGAAGAGGAGGTGTCGATCTCTCAGATCATTCTTCCTGTACCAACAGCTAAGTCAAAAGGAACCTTGGTATCCCCTGTTGTATTTGGAGGATTCTTGTTAGGACCTACTGCTGAGGATCAAAAAGATAAGTGGGATAGATCAACAACAGAAGAGGGGATTCAATATGTTAAAGAGCAATGCGACAAGTTGGTTCCTGGTGTTTCCGCATATCCAAGTATTAGACAATTCTCGGGTGTAAGAGCAGTCTGCAGTGAAGGTGATTTTGTCATCCGACCTGCAACGACTAATAAACATTTAGTTCATGCAGCTGGAATCCGTTCAACTGGGCTATCTGCTTCACTAGGGATTGCCAAACTAATCATAAAGGAGTTAGAAAAGGTCGGGCTAGAATTTGTTGAGAAAGAAAATTATGAAACAGAATTACCAGAGTTATTTGGTGATGATGAAGAAAATGGGGAGATCATCTGTCTTTGTCGCTCCATCACAAAGAGAGAAATTGTTGATGCTCTAAAGAGACCCGTTCCTGCAAATACAATAGATGCCGTGAAAAGACGAACAGGTGCAATTTTAGGGGAATGTCAGGGTAATTGTTGTATTCCAAAGATTATCGATTTAATAAAGGAACATACCGATAACGTTAAAATAGAAAAGGGACTTCAAGGATCTTATTTAGGTAGTAGGGGGAAATAAACAATGAAGTACGAAATTGTAATCATTGGTGCAGGGATATCAGGAATAACAGCTGCTATAGAATTAGAAAAAAGAAAAATAAAAGATGTACTCATTATTGAACATCAGCCAAGTGTAGGTGGCTTTACCAAGCTTTTTCACAAGCATGCTGAGTTTAAAAAGGAAAAAGAAATCGTTGAGAAAGCAGAAACTTTATCTTATAAGATATTGCTGAAAACAACGGTTTTAGGGTTATATCCAGCGGCATCTGAGCCGGATTACCATCAGCTTTTTGTCCAAGGTCCAAAAACCTCAGACACTATTGAGGCAAAAAAAATCCTAATTGCTACTGGTTCACTTGAAAAACCAAGGGAAGGAAATGTAATTCCGGGTTCAAGACCTTCAGGTGTGATGACTCCATATATGGCGATGAATCTACTAGATAAAGGAATAAATTTAGGCGAACATGTTGTTGTATTTGGCGATGGTCGTATTGCAAAAAGTACAGCAGCCAAATTAAAACCTGGTAAAAATTGTACCGTATTTGACCACACCTATTCACTTGAAAGAATTCAAGGGGTTAGTCACATATCTAGCATTCAAGTGAAAAATAACGAAACAAATCGGGTGGAAAACGTAACATGTGACACTCTAATTTTTAGTAATGGACGAATTGCCAGTGGATTCTTTTTAAAAGGGTCAGAAATTGAGATGGTAGAGGATTACAAAATTGTTGTAGATGAAGAGGGTCGAACCCAGGTCCCGGGCGTATATGCTGTTGGAAGCTGTACGACACTTGGTGAAGATAATCATGAGAACTCAATTGAATTAGCAAAAAGGATTGTAAAAAATTTATGGGTATAGGTGATCAATTATGAAGTTGAATAGCTCTTTTGTGTTAGAAGCTCCAAGGGAAGACGTATGGGAAATTTTTATGGATGCAGAAAAGTTAGCAGGCTGTCTCCCAGGGTGTGAAAATATAAATGCTTTAAGTGAGACAGAATATGAAGCGGATATGGTTGTGAAGGTTCAGTTTATGACCATCAAGTTTAAAGCCAACGGAAGCATAAAAAATCCAAAGCCTTACGAACAATTTGATGTTGAGATGACAGGAAAGCCAATCGCATTAGCCGGTCAATTTCGCAATCAAATGGTCGTTGAATTAGTAAGCCTCTCAGAAACTAGTACAGAGGTTAAATATCAGATGGACATGCAAATGTCTGGACGATTAGCATCACTTGGTGAAATTATCATGAAAAGTACAGTCACTAAAAATGCGAATGAATTTGCGAAAAATGCACAACTTTTATTCGTTTAATATCTCAAGCTGTGGAGTTGAAAGATATGTTTCAAGACGAACGACATGAACAAATCATGAAAGAACTTACTCATAATCAATCAGTTAAAATAATTGATTTATGTAAAAAGTTTGACGTAACGAGAGAAACCATCCGTAGAGATTTGCAAGAGATGGAAAATAGGGGGTTGTTAAAAAGAGTTCATGGTGGTGCCATTTTATCACGAACAAATGTGGAACCAACCTACTCGAAGCGAAGTCAAATCAATCTTAAGGAAAAGGAGGTGATAGCCCAGAGAGCGGCCGAACATGTTGAAGATGGTGATTCTTTATATCTTGATATCGGTACAACTACACAGCTTATGCCCAAGTATTTGCAGGGGAAGAAAAATCTCACAGTTATTACAAATGGACTTTTGACAGCTTTTGAGTTGTCTAAGTTACCAAATATTAAAGTGATTTTAAGTGGTGGCGAGCTGCGCAGCGGGGAACTATCGTTATCAGGGCCTATTTCAATCAATAGCTTGGAAGCGCTTTATATTGATAAAGCTTTTATTGGAATAGGGGGAATTACGGCTCAATCAGGTATTACAGATTTTCACATCGATGAATCACAAATTAGAAAAACAATGATCGAAAATGCATCTGAAGTATTTGCATTAGGGGATTTTTCAAAATTTGGAGTTCGAGCTTTTACGAAGGTATGTGACTTTAAAGACATTACCGTACTTATTACAGATAATAAAGCACCCAGAGATATTCTTTCTGAATTGGAAAAATTTAAGTTACAAATAGAAGTTTTGTAATAGACAAAGGGGAGAAAAAAGGGTGGATAATAATCAAGGTTTTGAATATAGTTACAAGCAAGAATTAAAGAGAACATTGAAATTATTTAGTTCTTTTGCAGTAGCATTTTCATTTATTTCGATTACAACAGGGATTTTCACGAACTATGGATTCGTACTTGATACAGCAGGACCTGCAGGTATTTGGGCATGGCCGATTGTTGTGGTTGGTCACTTTATAGTTGCTGTTATATTCGCTGAACTTGCGGGCAGAATTCCACTAAGTGGATATTCCTATCAGTGGATTTCTAGAATAGCCAATCCAGGAGTTGGGTGGATATCTGGCTGGATAGCTATCTGTTTTCTTATTATCGTTGTTCCAACGGTTGACTATGGTTTAGCACCGATTTTTGCCGAAATGATAGGATTAGAACCAACGAAAACCGTATTACTATTTATCGTTATTGGAACACTTGTTATTCAAGCTATTATTAATATTTTTGGTGTGAAACTTGCGACTCGAATCAATGATACTGCCGTATATACAGAAGTAATCGGAATGGTTGGTATCATCGTTGTATTAGGAATTGTCGTAGGTATCTTTGGTAATGCTGACTGGAGCCTTGTATTTAGTGCTGGGGAAGCAACAAGTGGTGGTGGATCATATCTAGGTGCATTCTTGATGGCAGCACTAATGGGATCCTATACACTTGTAGGCTTTGAAGCAGCTGCTAATCTATCAGAAGAAACACTTGATGCAAGTAAAAATGTACCGAAAGCAATCATGCTATCAGTAGCGTTAAGCGGAATAATTGGAACTATCTTCTTAGTAGTCGTTACTGCATCCATACCAGAATTAGGCGCTGTAATGGACTCCGCAAATCCAATACCATACATTCTACAAAGCACCTTAGGCCCAGTCTTCTCAGGAATATTCCTTGTTCTAGTTATTATTTCAATCTTTGCGT
The DNA here is from genome assembly GCF_900207585.1 of Bacillus oleivorans. Lineage (GTDB taxonomy): Bacteria > Bacillota > Bacilli > Bacillales > JC228 > Bacillus_BF > Bacillus_BF oleivorans. The sequence continues at coordinate 63,851 of NZ_OAOP01000003.1, forward strand.
GTGGTCTAATCATTATGGCTTCCGCATCTCGAATGATTTTTGCAATGGCACGTGATGACGTTTTCTTTGGAGCAAAAGCTTTCAAGAAGGTTAATCCAAAAACAAGCGTTCCTGTCAATGCGGTTATTTTCGTTTTAATTTTCGGAATTATCGCAGTACTCTTCCTTGACTCACTTACTTTGCTAGTTGGGGCGACTGCTGTACTTCCTGCTTTACTTTATTTATTAACCGTCGTATCCTATACCTTCAAAAAGAAGGACTTACCAGATACAGGATCCTTTGACTTAGGAAAATGGAGAAAACCGCTGCAAATTTTCGCAATACTCTGGTTAATCTTTGAGATCGGTATTTTGACCGTCCCATCCGAATTTCATAGTGTTGCGATCGTGGCATCCATTTTATTAGCAGTGGGAATCATCATTTACTTCACTGTCTTTAAGAAGAGAATTGACTCAGGAGAAATCGGAATTAACAAATACACTACTAGCTTAGAGGATTTAGAAAAAGCAGAGTAAACTTCTAGGGGGTCATTCTTGTGGTAAAGGAATTTGTGTTAGCAATTGATCAAGGAACAACTGGTACAAAAGCACTTTTAGTAGATGAGAATACCAATATTGAATCAATTGCTTATGAAAAGCATACACAATATTATCCTAAATCAGGTTGGGTCGAGCATGACCCAGCCGAAATTTGGGAGAAGGTCAAGGCATGTGTTCAAGCTGTATTAAAAGAGGCAAATATTTCACCTAGACAAATCAAATCGATTGGGATTGCGAATCAAGGAGAAACAGTTATGGCCTGGGATAAGCAAACAGGTATGCCTATTGGTAAAGCGATCGTTTGGTCTTGTAACCGTTCATCAGCTATTGCAGAGGATTGGAGTAATGATGGAAATTGGAATCAGAAAGTCAAACAAAAAACTGGATTAATGATAGATTCCTATTTTTCAGCTACGAAAATTAAATGGTTAATGGAAAATTCTCAGTCTACGAAAGAGGCTATTAGTCAAGAACGTATTTTATTTGGTACCATGGATAGCTGGCTCATTTGGAAAATAACATCAGGTGCTTCTCACAAAACAGATCCTTCCACAGCATCTAGAACATTAATGTACAACATCGAAACGAATCATTGGGATGATGAAATTTTAGCCTATCTTGACATAAAAGAAGAGTGGTTGCCCGAAGTTACAGCTACTGTTAGCGATTTTGGCATGAGCAATCCAGCATCCTTTATAGGGATAGAAGCTCCTATCAAAGTTAGTCTTGTCGATCAGCCAGCATCATTATTTGGACATCTTTGTGTGAATAAAGGTGAATCAAAATGTACGTATGGCACAGGTTGTTTTACCTATATTAATGTTGGTAACGAGAGACCGAAAACAAATGATGGAAATACCCTAACTTCAATTGTATGGGAAAAAGATGGCCAAAAAACATTTGCTCTTGATGGGGCGGTCTATTCGGCTGGCTCATCAATCAACTGGTCTATTGATTCCGTCAAGCTAAGCGAAAACTTAGATGAATTAAAAGGTTGGTCAGCAGAGTGGTTAGAACATATTACTGAACTTGATCATGATCTATTATTTGTTCCATCCTTAGGAGGATTAGCTTCACCCTATTGGAATTCAGAAGCCAAGGGTATTTGGTTAGGTTTTTCTTATAGTACGACAAATAAAGAGCTAACCCGTGCGGTCCTGGAAGGTATAGCCCACCGAGTTGCTGATACAATCGAAATGTTATCTTCAGAATCCAATACGGATATTACATCCCTAAGAGTTGACGGTGGTTTAACAAGCAATGACTACCTCATGCAATTTCAAGCCAACATTTTAGGGATACCAGTAGAAGTGACAAAAGTAAAAGATACTACCGCAATGGGAGTAGCCTATTTATTAGGAGAAGATCTCAAATGGTGGGATACAGAAGAATTATCAAAGTCATTGACCGTATATAAAGTCTTCCAACCCAACATCGACAAAAAAACCCAACAACAACTACGAAAAAACTGGACAAAAGCTATTAAATTACTCAATGAATATTATGTAAGCTAGGGATGACTATCAATCTCGATAATGAAATATGAAGATTTGCCAGCATTGTTACATATTGCGCGACTCATGTATGATGTTTATCGAGCTTAGAAAAGCTTAATCGAGCTGCAAAAAGGAAGCTTTAAGATTGAGATTGATGGGGATTTTTTTAAGGCGATTATTAAGTTGCCTAAATCGTAAACGTGGGGACGGTTCTCCTGTTTCATTCGAAACCCGAATGAAACAGGAGAACCGTCCCTTTGTTTCCTGTTTGGAAAAATACTTCTCCTTTTTTTACAGGAAAGGTGGAATATTCCATAATTCAGAGAATACTAAATATTATTAAAACTATCTGTTAGATGGAGTGTAGGGACTATGGTATGAATGTTCTCTTGTCCCTTCGAAATGGAGGATAGTGTGATTAACGAACAATTGGAAGGTTAAGGGGCATCTGTAAAAAGATAATCTTATAACGAAAAGTTCGAAAATGAAATAGAGAGAGGTTTATAAAATGGGTCACACTTATGAAAGTACACAAAAAGATAACTCACAGAGCGGAAATATTCTTGTTCGTTTGCAGAATTATATGAAGGCGTTTACAAAGTCCGAGATAAAAGTGGCGGAAACCGTAATGACTGAAACTGCAGATGTTATTTATTATTCAATAACTGATTTGGCTGAAAAATCTAATGTTGGTGAAACAACTGTTTTACGCTTTTGTAGAAAAATTGGATTCAAAGGATATCAGGAATTTAAGCTAGCTCTAGCAAAAGATCTTGTAAAACCGGGAGGAGATCATTCCTCACCAGAAATTTCTGAAGAAGACAACTTAATTGAAGTTGCACAAAAAATAACAGCCTCTAATGCCAAGGCCATTAATGACACCCTACTACTCATTGATCCAAAAGAGTTGGAGAAGGTTGTTTCAATGGTATGTTCTGCAAATCAGATCCATTTTTATGGTGTAGGAACTTCTGGATATACCGCATTAGACGCAAAGTATAAATTTCTACGAGTTGGATTTAAGGTTGATACCTTTATTGACCCTCATATGCAATCTGTAGCAGCTTCTACTCTAACTAATGGTGACCTAGCGATTGGATTTTCAGTTTCTGGAAGTACAAAAGATACGATAGATAGTTTGAAAGTTGCCAAAAACGCAGGGGCATCAATTGTTTGTATTACAAATTTTGCAAAGTCTCCAATTACTCGAATAGCGGACGGAGTTTTACTTACGGCTGCTAAAGAGTTACCTCTTGAAAGAGGAGCAATGTCCTCTATTATTTCACAATTACATATTATTGATATTTTATGGACTGCTGCAACATTGAGGTTTAAAGATAGGTCTGAAATTTACAAAGAAAAAACGGCAAAGTCGGTAATAGACAAACACTATTAAAATTTCGTTCACTATCTAGTTTTTGAATAGTTTGGTTGTAAACAGAAAGAAAGATTTATTTCAGTTTTATAAGGGGGGGAGTTGATAAAAAAACATGATGGATTAACCAAATAATTTTGAAAGGAGCCTAACGAAATGTTTAATCATTCAAAATTCACAAGACTATTTATTTGTGTAATGCTACTTATTCCTTTGGCCATTTCCAGTACAACGTTTAATCAAGGTAGTGTTCATGCCAAATCGGAACAAAATAGCCTTGAAACTAGCGTTATAAGTGAGGTCGAAAAAATTATCCCAACCCCGCAGGAGGTTCAATATTCTGAGAGTTTCCTTGAGATTTATACGAGCAATCAATTTACTGCCGCTATAATGCTTGGAGAAGATTCCCCACCAGAAGACTTAGCGGGGGCTGAGTTCCTTCAGAATGGTATTGAAAGATTAGTAGGTCATAAAATTCCTATTTTAACGGTTGGGGATGATATTTCTAGCTATACCACAATCATCTCAATCGGATCTGTTGAATCGAATAGTTTTAATAAAGAAATGGTCTCCTCACACAATCTATCGATTCCAGAAAATAGGGAAGGATATATCATTCATAATGTGAAGGAAAATATAAAAGGAAAAACAGAAAACCTAAATAGTAAGGAAGATTTAGGGGCACAAGGAAAGGCATTCAAAAATATAGTGATTGTTGCTGGTAATCAAAATATTGGAAGTTATTATGGATCCACTAGTTTAGCACAAATGTTAAAGAAAAGTGGAGAAAAGGTTTTATTAAGAGGTGTTACTGTAAGAGACTGGCCTGATATGGAAATGAGAGCCATAAAAGATATTAACAACATTGAAGGCTTCTTTTCTTTCGATGATGGAATGGATTGGATGAAATTCTTACCTAGCACGAAAATGAACATGTTTAGCTTGTGTTATACACACTTAACTGAAAGTGGATGGAGGAATCCATCTGCTGATTACCTTAATGCAGTAAATGAAATGGCTAATTATTCACGTGATACCGGGTTAATTCAATTCCAACATGAATTAAATCCCGGTTATACCGGTGGGCTTCCAGAAAATGATGAAGAGGTTACCCAGTTGATAAACTTATTTAAAGTTTCCTTAGATGCTGGAGGGGAAAGTATCATGTTAGCCTTTGATGACCAAGGGAGTACGGACCCATCTTCACACAGTGAACTAGCCAATACTATATATAACACGCTCCAAGAGGATTACGATTTTACCATGGTTACCGTTCCTGAACCATATCATTTTGGCTATGGAAATATTATTTCCTACCTTAAAGAATACACTGAAAATTTAAATCCAAATATTGATGTTGTATGGACAGGAAACGAATTATGGTCACATTTCACGACTCCGGAACATGTAGAAACATGGATGAGTTATACAGATCCGTCGTATACAAAGCCACCTTTTTATTGGCATAACGATCCAGTTTTAGATTTAACAAGATCATTTACTGGATGGCAACAAGATTTATATTACTTTGAAGATCATCGAGTTCCATTTCATGGGGTCGATTTAACGAGTGGTCAGTATATTTGGGAAGAGATGCAAGAGTATACATCTAGTGGAGTTATCGAAAATATTTTTAGAAGTACTACTGCTCACCAAATCTACGCAATTGAATTAGCCGATTGGATGTGGAATCCAGATGCATATGAAAACAATGAAAATACATTCTTAAGAGCAAAGAGATATTATGACACATTAATTGCGAATCCTGCCCATTTGAAAAAAGCAACTGCATCTTCAGAATTCAGGTATCCATACGGACCAGAACGAGCTGTTGATGGAATTACAAGCCGAGATAATGTTGAAAATGCTTGGGCCACAGCATCTGGTGTTTCTACAATTGATTCCTGGTGGAAAGTAGACTTAGGATTGGTACGGGAAATGAAGGGAGTACGAGTAAAATATAGAGAGTTTGAAGGGAAGGCATACATGGTTCCTAAAAGTGTGACTGTTCAAGTAAGTGATGATAATCAGAACTGGAGAACAGTTATCGAAAAATCAGATCATGTCCCGAATGAAGGAGATATATACAAATCGAACCCATACTCCTATGAATTCCAAACAAATGCACGGTATATTAGGCTTTTATTTGAAGATGGAGGGTTCAACAGTTTGATAGAGTTATCAGAATTTGAAGTTATCGAGTAAAGGCTGCTTACTTTAAGAAAGGTAGAGGCATTGCGAATAAATGCCTCTACTAAGCTACTAGTTTACTTCTATTCGTTTTATTTTAAAATAAACATTGGTGTAAAAATAGGCCATTAATTTTTTGGAGGTGAAAGTAATGAGTACAATTGGTTTGATCATTGCAACGCATGGGGGATTAGCAGAGGGACTAAAATCTGCGATTCAGTTAATAATGGGTCCTCAAGATAATTTACGTACGATTGGTCTGCAACCTGGAAAAGATATACAGGATATGAAGCATGCTATTAAAGAAAAAATAATCGAACTAAACCAATATAATCATGTATTCATCATGAGTGATTTATTTGGTGGGACCCCCAGTAACTCAACAACCCTAGTACAAAAAGAATTCCAACATAAAGTTCGACATCTCACCGGAGTCAATCTCCCCATGTTAATTCAATTTTATACCTCTACTACCGATGATCCAGATCAATTAGCTGAAGAAATCATTCATGTAAGTAAAGACAGTGTTCAAGTTGTAACAGGTAAAGTTCAAAACGAAGAGTTTCAATTGGAGTAGGGGGAAGCCTAAGAATGGGAATTTCATTTGTAAGAATCGATGATCGGCTAATCCATGGGCAAGTAGCTACCACATGGGTACGGAACTATAACATTGAACAAGTTGCAGTGATTAATGATCAATTAAGTAAGGATCCCTTACAGGAGTCAGTTATAAAAATGGCTGCCCCTACTGGTGTATATGCAGTCTTAATCGATATAAATTCTTTTATTGCTGTAGCCAAAAAAGGGTTTAAAAAGAAAACCATGCTGATTTTTACAAACCCAACCGATGTTTTAAAAGTTGTAGAAAATGGTGTTGAACTTCCATTTATAAATGTTGGAGGGATGAAGTATAGAGAAGGAAGAGCTAAATTAACTGAAGCGGTTTCCGTAACAGAGGAGGATATGGAAGCCTTTAAAAAACTAGTTGAACATGGATTAGATATAGAAATTCAAATGGTTCCTAGTTCTGAAAAACAAAAAATTACTAAATTCTTAGGATTGAATAAATCAGAGGGGAGAAATGTCTAATGATACTTGAAGCTACACTAATTGCTGTGTGGGCAGGGATATGTACGTTTGATTTATTTGGACCCCAAACATCGTTTTGGAGACCGCTAATATCTGGAACAGGAGTAGGTATTATACTTGGTGATCCAGTCCAAGGTTTAATCATTGCGGGTACATTAGAGTTAATTTGGCTAGGAGTTGTTGGGGTAGGGGCTTATGTTCCTCCTGATGTAGTAGCAGGTTCTATCATTGGAACAGCAGTTGGTATCCTTTCAGGTGAAGGTGCTGTTGCGGGTATAGCCATTGCTGTACCAGTTGCAGTAGCGAGTCAGCAATTAGATATTTTATGGAGAACAGGGACGATCACACTTGTTCATAAAGCTGATAAGGCTGCAAAGGAAGGGGATCTTAGGAAAATAGAACGACTGCATTTGTGGGGGATTCCAACACTCATATTAACCAGAGCCATACCTGTCTTTTTGGCGGTATTTTTAGGGGCGAAATACGTTGAAACACTATTTTCATATGTTCCTCAAGTCATCATGGATGGTCTAACGGTTGCTGGAGGAGTATTACCAGCCTTAGGTTTTGCTATGTTATTGTCACTCATGCTAGGAAAAGGAATGTGGGTCTTCTTAATAGCAGGTTTCGTTTTAGCTGCGTATCTAAAAATTCCAACCATTGGAATTGCTCTTGTAGGTATTGTAGTTGCAGTGCTTTATGACCGATTTACCAGGCATTCGGGTCCTAGTAATCTAGAACCATCTAATCCAGGAGGAGGTCTTGAATAATGTCTGAACAACCTAAGCAATTAAATGATTTAGATCTTTCTGATACCACTGAGCCGAATCCAGAAAAAAGTATTACCTCAAAAGATTTAAAAAGTATGTTTTGGAGACTTCAACTATTTCAAGTTTCCTGGAATTATGAAAGGATGCAATCATTAGCTTATGCCTATACGATGAAACCCGTTTTAGAAAAGCTCTACAAAACAAAAGAAGAAAGATCGGAAGCTTTGAATCGTCACCTTGAGTTTTTTAACACCCATCCAACAATGGCTGCTCCTATCTTAGGTATAAACACCGCATTAGAAGAGCAAAACGGAAATGAATCGGGTCAAGGGGTTTCTGGTATAAAAACAGGTTTAATGGGACCTTTAGCCGGAATTGGTGACAGTATTATTTGGCTGACTTGGATGCCAATCGTAATGAGTATTGGTGCTGCTTTTGCTATGGACGGTAACATATTGGGTCCAATTTTAGCATTGATATTGTTTAATTTAGTTAATATACCATTGAAATGGTACGGATTAAAACTTGGATATAACAAAGGTACGAATTTCTTACAAGAAGCTGGTAGTACAGGAATCGTTCAACGTTATACAACAATGGCTACGATACTTGGAATTATTGTTATAGGTGGTTTGATTCCACAGATGGTTACTTTGACAACACCATTTGTGCTTACTGTGGGAGATACGGAAGTTAAATTCCAAGAGATTTTTGATGGAATTTTACCAAACTTACTTCCGCTTATGGTTACCCTGTCTAGCTTTTTCCTTATTAAAAAAGGTAAAAATCCAGTAGTGATACTACTTGGCACTATTGTGGTATGTATTTTAGGCAAATGGATTGGTATATTTTAAGATTTATTTGATAGGGTATGAGTTTATCATACCCTCCTATTTATCTAATATGGGGGTGTAGTTTTGACGCTACTATGTGGTGCTGCGAAAGCAATGATCAATCCTCCTGAGGGTACACTACTAGCAGGCTATTTGGCGAAACGACCTGCTGAAGGTGTCCATGATCCTCTTTTTGCCAAAGTCTTAGCATTGAAAATTCAAAATAAAACCTTGCTAATGATTAGCTTAGACCTAGTTAGTGTGGATTCTAGATATGTTTCAGAGTTAAGAAATGAAATTCATGATACTTTCCAGATACCCATTGAAAGTATCATGGTCCATTCAACTCATACCCACTCTGGTCCAGGTGGAATGACAGACGAAAATTCAATCGTATACAAGGCCTTTTCAGGTATTTGGCCACCGTATGTAGAATCTATAGTAAAGGATCACTATGAAAAAATAAAAAATGCCGTTCATGAAGCATTATCTTCGCTAACGCCTTGTACGGTCAGATACGGAAAAGGGAAGGCATTAGGAATTGCAGCCAATCGGATATCAATCGACAGACACTTCGAACCTGATTTAAATGTTATTATTTTTGAAAGAATAACAGGGAAACAAATAATCGTATACCACTTTGCTTGCCATCCTACAATCATGCATGCAGATAATTTACTCGTTAGTGCTGATTTTCCAGGGGCTGCGAATAAATATTTAGAACAAAATGAGGAAGTCGAAATGTCTTTGTTTTTAAACGGACCATCAGGGGATGTTAGTACTCGATTCACTCGAAAAGACTCAAGTTTTGATGAGGTAGAAAGAATGGGACGTAAGCTTTCTGAGTGTGTTTTATCAACGATAAAGGCTTCTACTAAATTATCAGTCAATCACTTAGATTCTAATATAGTTCCGATAACCCTAGGCCCTCGTAGGTTTGAAACAGAAGATCAATTAAGGGGTTCTTTATTAAAGGTACAAGAAGAATACAAACATGGTAAGGAAAAAGGTTTAACAGCATCAGAACTAAGGAGAATAGAATCTAAAATAGAAGGCTTAACGGCTTCCATAAATTTAGTTAATAAGCTGCAAAATGTAGCTCAAATAAAATCTGAGATACAAATAGTTTCCATTGGAGATATGTATTTGGCCACCGTTCCGGGAGAAATGTTTTATGAAACGGGTTGGGAAATTACTAATGAGTTTGATGAAGTCTGTGAAGTCTTACTTCTAGGAAATACAAACGACTATATAGGTTATATCGTTCCTGAAAAATTTTATGAGGACAATAGCTATGAATCTTCTATGACACTATTAGAAAAGGGATCTACAGAATATATTGCTTCCCAGATTATCAAAAATGTAGGAGGAATGAAACATGTCAGCAATCAACGATTATAAAGAGTATGTAAAAAACAAATTAGAATCCGTGTTTAATGAGCAAACGGATAATATTTTGAAAGGAGCTGACTTAATAAAAGAGTCGGTCAAAAAAGGTGGAAGGCTTTATGTGTTTGGTACAGGGCATTCCCATCTTGTTGCAGAGGAAATTTATAACCGCGCAGGTGGTTTAGCATTAGTGACAGCTATTTTAGAGCCAAGTTTAATGTTGCACGAACAACCGAATAAAAGTACGTATGTAGAAAGATTAAACGGGTATGCAGAAGTTCTATTAAAAATGAATAATCTCTCAGAAAAGGATACTTTAATGGTTATTTCAAACTCAGGCCGTAATGCAGTACCTGTAGAAATGGCAATTAAAGCAAAGGAAATGGGTGTTTCAGTTATTGCATTGACTAGCTTAAAGCATTCTACCGCAGTTGAATCCCGTCATGAGAGTGGTAAGCGATTATTTGAAGTTGCCGAAGTGGTGATTGATAACGGTGCAGATTATGGCGATGCAACGTTCAACATTGAAGGATTACATACGCCAACGGGATCGATTTCCAGTATAACCGGTACAGCAATAGCTCAAACACTTATTGTCGCTACGCTAGAGAAGTTGGTTAAGGATGGAATTCAGCCACCAGTATTTAAGAGTAGTAATGCGGATGGTGCAGACCAATATAATGATGAGATCTTTGCAAAATACGTAAAGTAAAACACTTTTACCTCAGTCAAACGAATAGTGAGAGCTATTTGATTATGATTTGAGGTTTTTTTTATGAATATTTATGGGGGGCATGAAGTGAAAACAGCGATTATATTAGCCGCAGGTAAAGGGCAAAAAATGTGGCCATATAATGAGTATCGGCCAAAAGCTATACTACCAGTTGGAGATAAGCCGAATATTGAAAGATTAGTAAACCAGCTACAAAATTTGCAGTTTGAGCGTATTTTCATAGTCGTACATTATCAAGAAAGAAGAATTCGACATTTGATGGAGGGTAAAAAAGGAGTAGAAATTATATCTGTTCCTACTCCTCAAGGCACAGCCGATACCCTTCAAAAGGCATTAGAGTATATCCAGGATACAGAAGTGTTAGTTGCATATGGAGATATAGTCATTACCACCAATAAACTTATTAAATTTATTGAGGAGTTTCGGAAAGAACCGAAAGATGGCCTAATTTTAGCATCCTTTATCGACTCACAGCGCTCGCAGGATTGGTTCTGTGCTAATGTCCGAGAAGATAAGATGGTTACTGAAATATTGGGTCACCCGCGGCCACATTACGTTAATTATCAGCTATTAGGCATGTATTGCCTAAAGAAAGAACATATCCATTATTATGTGAAAAGAAATCCTGGAATGATGTTAAACGTGAACGTGGGAATGATGCCACATCTAGAAGGAGAACTTGAGCAATCACTTCAAATGATGGTGGAAGATCAAAAACAAATCCGAGTTTTCAATGCTGAAAAGGAAGCAATTGACCTGGATAAACCTTGGCATATTATGGAGAGTAATGCCCTAATAACGAGTGTTGAAGTTGGTGGATTAAAGGAGAATAGCATACATGAAACGGCAAGCATTCACAAAACTGCTGAAATAAGAGGGTATGTGAAACTTGGTAAAAATGTCAAAATTGGCAGAAATGTAATGATTAACGGTAATGTTACTATTGGCGATCATACAGTTATCGATAATGGAGCTATCATTGAAGAAAACGTAATGATTGGAGAATATTGTACAATTAAGGACTATTGCAAAATTGGTCCTAATAGTGTCATCGGTAATAGAAATCGATTCGGTCATTGTGCTGAATTCCAAGGTGTCACATTTGAAAATGTAAGCTTTACCCACTATGGAGAAGTGTTTGGGGTAGTAGGATCATGTACAGATATTGCAGCTGGAGTGACAGTTGGGATTCTAAGATTTGACGATTTGAACCAAGTCCAAAGAGTAAATGGAAGATTGGAAACCCCTGAAAAATACGGAAATGCCGTTTACTTTGGAGATTACACGAGGACTGGAATTTCCAGTCAATACATGCCAGGGGTAAAGATAGGTAATAACTGTGTAATCGGGCCAGCTGTCGGAATTCATCATGATATCCCATCAGGTAAGCTCGTTTATAACGAACAACAACTCAAAATGAAGGATTGGGGTTCCAATAACTATGGTTGGTAACCTAAATCATAAATAAGTATCAGATATAGAAAAGGAAATCAGGTGCCCAACCCTATGCATATCGAATGCCGGGGGTCAGGGCACTTTTTTGTTTTTTATATGGCAGCAAAAAATTAAAACTTTCCATCCTATATTAGTTCTTTTACAATCAAACAATTAACCTCATTCCGGAAAGAATTCTAGCAATACCCATATTTTTACCCTCTCAATTTTCTGTTGACAAATTGCCTGAAAAGGGACAATAATAAAAAATGTAAACGTTTCAATTTTTATTTAATCAAAAATTGAAACGTTTCAAGTAAGTTTTAACCAAGACCTTACATTCGCCACAACAGAAGGGAAGGGGTGATGCGAATGAGCACGATAAAGGATGTATCTCGGGTTTCTGGAATCTCAATTGGAACCGTTTCCAGATATCTGAATGGTCATAAGGTGAAGAAAGAGAACCAGATTAAAATTGAAAAGGCAATTGAAGAACTGGGATACAAAGTGAACCTTATGGCAAGAGGGCTAAAGACGAATAAGACTTTTACCGTTGGTGTGATCGTACCCAGTGTTACGGACATCTTTAGTAACCAGGTTATTGAAGGGATGGAAGAGATACTAGATTCGGAAAAATATAGTCTGATTGTTTGTAGCTCTAGAAATAGTATCGAAACTGAAAAAGAAAAGATTTTATTTTTAAAAGAAAAGCGTGTAGATGGAATCATTATGATGCCGGTTTCCGATGAAAATGAGCATGTTCATCAACTATTGTCAGAGAAAGTCCCTGTTATTCTGATTGACCGATTACTAGATGGGGTAGATTGTGACGCGGTTGTTTGTGACAACGTAAATGGAGCTTATCGGGCCATTGAACAATTAATTCAATACGGTCACCGTCGGATCGGAATTATTGCAGGTCCGAACAATGTGTTTACCGCTAGAGAGCGTTTAAATGGATATGTTCGAGCTTTAAGTGATTATAAGATTCCAATTGATGACTCTCTCATTGAATACGCACTGTATGCTAAAGGCGGCGGCTACGATGGGTATGTGAAACTACTAAACTTACCCGAAAGACCTACAGCTATTTTTGCCACAAACTATGAAACAACAATGACGGGTGTTAAATACATGATGGAGAATGGGATCAAGATTGGGGAAGATATTTCCTTATTCGGATACGATAATACGGATGTTTTCCAAATGCTGACACCATCCATTGCCACCGTTGTTCAGCCGATGAATTCTATTGGCGAACATGCAGCCAAACTTTTATTACAAAGAATTGATAACGATTACAAACACTATCCAATCGTTTATCGTTTAAAAACGAAAATTCTTTCAGGTACATCTATTAAAAAACTAATCTAAAAAAAGGGTAAATACTTTAAGGGGGTGAGGATGAAGGGGGTTAGTAGACAGTCCTAATCAAGTAACATACATTGATTTGCCTTATTGTTTAATACTTAAAGGGGGAAAACATAATGAAAAAAATATTAGTTCTTGCATTAGCATTAATGATTGCTCTTTTAGGGGCATGCAGCAGCCAATCAGGCGGCAGCTCAGATGACGGGATTACGATTGGTGCTTCTCTTTTAACAGCATCTCACCCATTCCAAGTAGCAATTAAAGAGGCAATTGAAGCCGAAGCAGGTAAACAAGATGTGAAAGTTGATATCGCAATTGCCGATCAAGACTTAAATCGTCAAATTTCTTCTATTGAAGACTTTATTAACAAGCAAGTAGATGCGATTATTGTAACTCCAGTTGATTCTGATGGAATCAAAGGTGCCTTAATAAAAGCAAAAGATGCTGGCATCCCAGTTGTAACTGTAGACATTAAAGCAAATGGCGTAGAAGTAGATTCACATATTGCTACTGACAACTATACAGGTGGTATGATTGCAGCTGAAGCAATGGCTAAATATATGGGTGGCGAAGGTGAAGTTGGTTTAATTACTTATCCAGAAGTTCAATCAGTTCGTGACCGTATCGATGGATTTAAAGCAAATGCGGCTAATCACCCAGGCATGGAAATTGTTACAGAACTGCCAGGACGTACAAGAGAAGAAGCGAAATCGGCTTCTGAGGATATGTTAACTGCACAACCTAATCTAAAAGGTATTTTCGGTTTCGGTGATGACATGGCAATCGCTGCAACCGCTGCCATCACAGAAAGAGGAGCAGATGCAGTTGTAATTGGATTTGATGGTCTAGAAGAAGCACTGAAATCTGTAGATGAAGATAACGCGTTCAAAGCAGTAGTTGTTCAATTCCCAGACAAAATGGGAGAAGTTGCTGTACAAAATGCTGTAAAACTAGCAAACGGCGAGGAAGTTGAAAAAGAGGTTCCTATTACACCTGGTCTTTATGTACATAGTGAAGGTTTCGTAGATGTTACGGTTGATAATGGCAAAGTAACAATTCCAGAATAATGAAAAATCCATTAAGTGAAGAAATGCCATTCCTGGTATTTCTTCACTTTTAAAGGAAGTGAAATGACAGATGACTACTATACTTAAAATGAATGGCATCAGAAAAGAATTCCCTGGTGTCGTTGCTCTAGATGGAGTCGATATTAGTCTTGAAGAAGGAAAAGTATTGGCGCTTTTAGGAGAAAACGGAGCCGGAAAATCCACTTTAATGAAAATCTTGTCAGGTTCCTATCAGCCTGATGGTGGATCTATTGAAATCTTTGGTAAAAAAGTAGAAATCAAAAATGTTACGCATGCTAGGGAGCTCGGAATTTCTATTATCTATCAAGAGCTTAGTCTTAGCCCGAACATGACAGTAGCTGAGAATATCTTTGCCTTATACGAACCTGTTAAATATGGACTCATTGATGATAAAGCAATGAACCGCCAAAGCCAGGCGTTGCTTGATGAATTAGGTATTTCTATTTCTCCAACTGCACTTGTCAAAGAACTTTCTATTTCAAACCAACAGATGATCGAAATCGCAAAAGCAATCAGTTCCGATCCGAAAATTATTATCATGGACGAACCGACTTCTGCTTTAAGTAGTAAAGAAACTGAAATTTTATTCAATATTATTCGAAAGCTAAAAAGCAAAGGCTGCTCAGTTATCTATATTTCCCATCGAATGGAAGAAATTTTTGAAATCACGGACTCAGTCAGTGTTTTACGAGATGGAAAATACATTGGAACTGTTGAAACGAACGATACAACTTCTGATCAGTTGATCACTATGATGGTCGGAAGAAGCATGGATGAAATTTATCCAGTAAAAGATTTTCCATACGTACGCGACGAAGCATTACTAGAATTAAAAGGATATCATCTTCAAGGAAAGTATCATAATGTTTCATTTACTGTTCGTCCTGGAGAAATTGTGGGCCTATACGGCTTGATGGGTTCTGGTAGAACGGAAATTGCCCAAGGAATTTTCGGGATGTTGAAAAAAGAACAGGGTGAAATGTTCATCAATGGGAAGAAGGTAGAGGTAGATAATCCTTCTACAGCTATTAAAAATGGAATTGCATTTGTTACAGAAGACAGAAAGCACGAAGGACTCGTATTATCCGGCAGTGTCTATGAAAATACAACAATTGCAAACTTAAATAAAGTTTTAAATAAGTTCAAACTCATTAAGCATAACAAGGAAGTTGAGATTACAAAACGTCATGTCGAAAGCTTGAAGATCAAAACACCAAGCATTTACCAAACCGTCAATAAACTAAGTGGCGGAAATCAACAAAAAATTGTTCTTGCTAAATGGTTTGAAATTGAACCTGACATATTGATTTTAGACGAACCAACCAGAGGTATTGATGTTGGCGCTAAATTTGAAATATATAAACTGATGATTGAGCTAGCGAAAAAAGGGGTTGGCATTATCATGATTTCCTCCGAGCTTCCTGAGGTTCTTAACACTTCAGACCGTATGCTTGTTGTAAGGGATCGTGAAATTGTGGCGGAAATCAAGAATCCGAAAGAAACGACTCAAGAAAAAGTAATGAACTATATTACGTCAGAAAAAGCATCTCATGTATAACAAAAAATTGGATTCAGACCCAAGATGAATCTGATTAGGAAGGTGATAAGTGATGAAGACCAACAGACTCCAAACTTTTCAAAATAACGGAATCATAAAGAGCTACGGCGGGGTTTTGGTAGCCTTAGCGGCGCTAGTTATTCTATTTTCATTTTTAACTCCTCACTTTTTAAATACAAATAACCTGTTAACGATTTTCTCACAGGTATCCATCATTGCCATTATGGCCTTCGGGATGACGTTTGTCCTTATGATTGGTGAAATCGATTTATCAGTAGGATCGATTGCAGCTCTTAGTGGTCTTGTTCTTGGAATTATGCTTTCAATGGGCATGCATGCCATCATTGCGATTATGATTGCTCTTTTAGTAGGAGCATTAGCGGGTGGAGCTAACGGTTTAATCAGTGCAAAATGGAAAATTCCAACGTTCATCGTTACAGTCGCAACGATGGAGATTTTCCGTGGAATTGGATATTCAACTACTGACGCAAAGCCTGTGCAAATTGACGATTCTTTTGTCTTATTTTTAGGTAACAAAAAACTGTTCGGTGTGGTTCCAGTTTCAGTTATCATCACGCTTGTTCTACTAATCGTTTTCCATATCTTATTGTCTAAAACGAAGTTTGGTAGACGTGCCAAAATTACAGGCGGAAATAAAATGTCTGCTGAGTACGTTGGGATTAACACAAAAGCACTACAAATTCGAGTGTTTATGATCTCTGGTATTGCAGCTGCAGTCAGTGGAATTTTGCTTTCTTCTCGTCTGTATTCTGCTCAGCCGAACGCAGCAACAGGCTATGAGCTGGATGCAATCGCTGCTGCAGTACTAGGAGGAACAAGTTTAACAGGTGGTTACGGAACCGTATTCGGTACCTTTATCGGTGCATTGATTATTGGTGTGATTAACAACGGTATGAACTTAATTGGCCTTCCTTATTTCTATCAACAAATAGTAAAAGGTGTCATCATCATCGTGGCCGTTTATATTGATGTACGTAATAAAGGAAGAATTCTCGGCAAATAAGGAGTGGACATAAGTGGCAGACATACTGACGCTGGGAGAAATTGTAGTAGAAGTAATGGCAAAAAAAGTGGGACAATCCTTTGAGGAAGCAGGCGATTTTGCAGGCCCTTTTCCTAGTGGAGCCCCAGCCATTTTTATCGATCAGGCTGCCAAAATCGGCAGCAGCGCTGGAATCATTTCTATTATTGGAAATGATTCGTTCGGGCGATTGAATTATAAAAGGCTCGAACAGGATGGAGTTGACGTCTCTTTTATCACTACAACCGATCAGCTCACGACTGGAGTTGCGTTTGTAACGTATCATGAAAATGGTGATCGGGACTTCATTTTCCATCTGCAAAACTCTGCCTCCTCTTTACTTACACCTGATCATGTAAAAGAGGAGTACTTTAAGGATTGTAAGTACTTCCATGTAATGGGGAGTGCGCTGTTTAACAGAAACATACGCGATGCAGTAAAGAAGGCGATTGGTTTTTGTAAGCAAACGAATACGAAAATTTCATTTGATCCAAACATTCGAAAAGAACTGCTAAAGGATGACGAAATGAAAGAAAGCTTGCAATTTGTACTCGACAATTGCGACATCTTCCTTCCAAGCGGAGATGAACTCACTCTGTTTACCGATGTAGCAGATGAAGCGGAAGCAGCAAAAAAATTGATGGATAACGGAATTGAATATGTCGTGATTAAGAAAGGAAGTAAAGGCTGCACAGCTTACAGTAAGGACACATCGTTTTCAGTAGAGCCTTTAAAAGTAGTGGAAGTAGATCCTACTGGAGCAGGTGATTGCTTTGGTGGAACATTGATCTCATGTTTAAACAAAGGATTTGGATTAAGACAAGCAGTGAAGTATGCGAGTACAGCAGGAGCACTAGCTGTTACGAAAAAAGGACCAATGGAAGGAAACACAACTTTAGAGCAGGTTAAAGAGTTTCTTACATGATGTCAGGAGGAATAATAATGAGTGTAGTATCTGCAAAAGAGATGTTAATTGAAGCCAGAAAAGGCGGGTATGCAGTTCCTGCTTTCAATATCCATAATCTTGAAACGATTCAAGTGGTAAGTGAAGCAGCAGCAGAAATGAATTCTCCACTAATGATCGCGGCAACACCAAGTACATTAAAATACGCTGGTGAAGACTATTTATTAGCGATTGTAAACGTAGCTGCAAAGCGGTACAACATTCCAATTGCGGTTCACTTAGATCATGCGGAAGATGTTCCTTACATTAAAACATTAATTGATATGGGTTATAAATCGGTTATGATTGACGCTTCTCATCATCCATTTGAAGAAAACATCGCAATTGTTCGTGAAGTCGTAGACTATGCGCACCCAAGAGGGGTATCGGTTGAAGCGGAACTTGGCCGCCTTGGCGGTCAAGAGGATGACATCATCGTGGACGAGAAAGATTCCTTCTATACGGATCCGAAAAGTGCAGTGGAGTTTGTCGAAAGAACGGAAATTGACTCCTTTGCGGTTGCAATTGGTACAGCGCATGGTATGTATAAATCAGAACCAAAGCTTGACTTTGATCGTTTAAAAGAAATCTCTGAGCTTGTTGATATTCCGCTTGTATTGCATGGCGGATCTGGAATTCCAGACAAAGACGTTCAAAGAACCATTACTCATGGAATTGCGAAAGTAAATATTGCAACGGAGTTGAAAATTCCGTTTGCGGCAGCTGTTAGAGATCACTTCTTAGCAAATCCGAGTGCCAATGATCCGCGTAAATACTTAACGCCAGGTAAAGAAGCGATGAAAAAAGTAGCCATTGAAAAAATTATGATGGTTGGAAGTAACGGTAAAGCATGATTACCACTATCACCCTAAATCCATCTGTAGATCGCAGCTACATGATTGATGATTTTGAAGCAGGCCAAATATTTCGGACATCAAGCTACGGTGCAACAGCTGGTGGAAAAGGGTTGAATGTGACCCGCGTTGCTTCTGCATTAGGAGAAAAGGTGTTGGCAACGGGCTTACTCGGTGGAAAAAGTGGCGAGTTTATTGAGGCTGAGCTTGATAAGGTGGAAGGGGTCTCCCATGATTTTGTAAAAATTGAGGGAGAGACACGGAGCTGTATCGCGATTGTTTCAGCAGGCGGGGGACAAACTGAAATTCTAGAGTCTGGCCCCACCGTATCTGAGCGGGATCTGGAACGGTTTTTAACACATTATAAGAGTTTGGTAGAAAAAAGCTCTATTATTGTTGCTTCAGGCAGTATTTTAGCAGGAATGCCAAAGACGATTTATACCGATTTGATAAAAATGGCTAAGGAGCAGAATGTTCCCTTTTTGCTTGATACAAGCGGTATTGCCCTTCAGGAAGGGATTAAAGCCGGGCCGACGTTAGTGAAGCCCAATCTCGAAGAGTTAGAGGCATATGTGGGCCGAAAGTTGGTGAATGAAGCAGACGTTGTGCGTGCTGGAAAGCAACTCGCGGAAAATGGGATTGTGTATGTAGTTATTTCGCTTGGCGGGGAAGGCTCAATTGTGATTCATCATAACAATGTCTATCGAGTCCGACTTCCAAAAGTAGAGGTAATCAATCCAGTCGGTTCAGGTGACTCTATGGTCGCCGGATTCGCTGTGGGTCTAGCTAGAAACTACGACCTCATCCAAACGATCAAACTAGCATCCGCCTCTGGAACCGCCAACGCCGTCGAACAGTCAACAGGATCTATTAACCTTGAAAAGGTTCAGGAATTGATGGCGCAGATTGTGGTGGAATGAGTGGTCATATCCCTCGTGGTATTTTCATTGAGGTGTGGGCACTTTTCACATGCCTAAAGTATTCGAAAAAAGAAACTATGTAGCAGATTTTGAAGGAATCGGCAAAGTTACGCTACAAGTCTTGTAATTTAGCTTGCCCCTGGTATTGTAACTTATGAACGTACCAGGGGTCAGGCTTTTTTTTTTACCTAATCTTTAAAGTTCAGTGACCAGGTTCCTTAACCGCCCTTGACAAACAGTCCCAAAAGGTTGCGATTTAAGTAACAGGGGCGAAGGGAATTATAGATAGGCATGACAAATAGCCCTTAACTTTACAAATTTTAATCTCTTTCTCTATTCGGTTTGTTAAGGGGTGGCTTCGCCAAAGGGGGAAAGTATGATTAAACAATATAAAGTAACATTCCATTAAATTAATGGAGAAATAGGACAAATAATAGAAGAAACTTCTATAAGCCCTTTTGCTAATTAAAAGGGTTTTTTTCTTTTATAACCTTTAAATCGACTCACTTATTGTTTAAACCCATTAACAAAAAAATAATGTGCAAATAAAATAAAGATGACCGATAGCGCCTACATTACCGAACCAGTTAATCGTTCCGCTTGTCAAACACTAGTAAACCTTTTACTCAATAGAGGATAGTGATCAGCTTTAGTCATGTCTGAACAAATCCATTTAGAAATGGCAAACCTATTCCAAATGCGATTGTGGATGTCGGGCAAGTAAATGAGCATGGGGAGCTATGCAAAAGGGGACTCTAATCAAAAGAATTTTAACCTAAGAGCAAAAATACAGGTTAATGAGAAACGAAGATATCTGGATTATGACATATACTCAACTATAAAATAAAAAAGGACACCAAACGACGGTTTAAACCGTTCAATCAGTATCCCCCAATTGGCGGGTAGAATTACTAATTTAGTTCATTTAACTTTTCCTTTTGTTCTATCACAAACTCCTTAAATAAATTCATTTCTTCAAATAAGCTATTCAAGTTTTTATCATTATCTTTTAATATCTGCTCTTTGGAATTTTTATTACCCCCCGATATCAATGCTGAATTAAATAAAGTATTTATGAGTTCAACACGCGCTAGAATACCCATATATGAGCTGTCCATTTCTATTGGTATTTTTTCGTGGGGTAAAGACCGGATAAAAACAAGTGTTTCTCTGTTTTGTTTACAGTGCAAATCTATTATTCGAATTGTTTTATATTCTAACGGCACTTTATGGAACAATTTGCTTACTTCATCAAGGCTTGTCATAACAACACCTATATACCCTTTAAATACATTCCAAATCTCAAAAATTCTTCAATCGATTGTCTTTCTCTTTCTCTTATCATCTTTTCATTTCTTATTTGTTCTTGCATAACTCTTATAGCATGATTACCAGCAAGGTAACTACCAATTAATACACCAAACACTGAACCGATTGTCTGGACTATGGCATCAAAACTTACTCCGTATTTCCAGTGTGTACTAATTAATAACCCTAAAAAGAATATCATTACTATTAATATATAAGTTTCACTTTTTTTGTTGAGTCTCAAAAATCTTCCCCCTCGTCAAATTTTACCGTTTTTACCTTTCCCTGGAGAGTAATAATCTTTGTATCACCATGTACAGGCAAATGCGTAACTCTTGCCTTTCCTTCACGCTCAATAATGGCAAAGCTTCCTTATTGTTCAATTATATACTGGCGATGGTCCTTTCAAACAGTGATTGCATCTGTCGTCGACTTTTTATGTAGCAGGAAAGTTCTTATATTAAGGGCACAGATACACTTGTAGACTGCGTAACGGTTGCAGACAAGTCACTGCTAAAAGCTGGCATTTTCCTGAAGGCATTGTTTTTCTTGTTGATATCTAAAATTGACATGATCAGAAATGTGGAAGAGCATAGAGGATCCGTTTTGAAAATCCGAGGTACTGAGCTGTAAAAGGCGAATGAAATATTTGATGTGGCCAGTTGAATAATTTAGGTTCCAACAATATTCTCAAAATTTCGTATTGGTACTAATTTAATTATTTTCTTGCAAATCTTAATATTTTCTAGTTCCATATTTTCGAGATTGAGTTAAAATATAATTGCAGTTGCTAATTACCTGTATTTGTAAGTAAAGTGTATGTTAATTGCATAGAAGTAGGGAAAGCATACCATTCGCTCGTAATAAGTTCAAAATCAATTCTAAGCCTAAATAATAAATACATAAATAACAAAATTAGAGTGAGGGGAGAACCAATTGAGTAGGAATGTAGTAATTATAATTTTATTATTCGCATTTTTATTTAGTCCATTTGTGTCTGCACATTCAGGGCGAACAGATTCAAATGGAGGGCATAATTGTAGTGAAAAATCCCAGGCAAAAGGTTTATGCAGCGGCTATCATTATCATAATGGAGGAGGATCTTCCAATTCCTCATCAAGTGGAGCTAACAATATTAGCAGTGATAAAGATTGTTCAGATTTTGCAACTTATGATGAAGTTGTTGCTTATTGGAATTCGAAGGGATATTCAGCAACATATGATCCAGAAAATTTAGATGGATGGGGAAACGGTAACGTAGATGATGGAATACCGTGTGAACCTCCAAGTGGTTACGATAAAACTAAAATAAATAATAGCCCAGAACAAATTCAATTTAATCAGGATAAAGAAGATAGGGCAAATGGTGAAAGTGAAGGATATAATCAGGGTTTCAAAGATGGATATTTAGAATCTACTAAAAATAGTACAACAAACTCTGGCTCTGATGCGTTTAAACAAGGTTATACTGATGGGTATAACAAAGGTTACGAAGAAGGCAAGAAAAAAATAGAATCTGAAAAAACAAAAGCTTCTAATGAAGGTTATACATTAGGAAAAAAACAAGAAAACATTAAAATACCAGAAATGTATGCTTCTCATCCAAGTTTGAAAAAAGCTTTTGAAGATGGTTTTAATAAAGCTGTTAATGAAAGAGTAGAAGCCAAAAAAGAGGAGTATTTTAGTTTAGGTTACAACGATGGTAAGAAAGATAAACATTCTCCGCCACAAGACCTTGAAGAGGTTTATGTTGAAGCATATAAAGAAGGGTATAGTAAAGCACAACAGGAATTGAAGGATACTTATTTTAACCAAGGATACGAAGCTGCATTTACCATGTTAGAATTTGAAGAACCAAATTTAAATAATGACAAATTTGGAGAATGGTATAAAGAGGGGTTTTTTTCTAATAGAGAAGTAGAAGAAATTAAAAATGCTGGATTTTCTTTGGGGAAAACTGGTGAACCTTTAAATATTCCAGAAGAATATAAAAAAGGGCAAGCTATATTTAAACATTATTACGAAGTAGGCTATAAAGAATATGTAGAAGAACAAAATTCCCAACAAAAAACATTAGCTGGAAGTATTAGTGTACTTGCATTAGGTTGGCTAGGAAGAAGGTTCTATATTGCAAGGAAAATGGTTAAGTAAAGGAAGATTAGAATGGGGATATATAAAACGTTATGTTATAAAGTCGAAGATTTAATGGTAAAGCTGATTACCAAAAAAGAGGACCCGTTAATTGTTAAAGAAAAAGTGACTAAGTACAGGTTCGAAAAAGAGCAACTCAGTCATCAAAGAAAAATGGAAAGAAATAAGAAACTGGAAGAACAAAGACAGCTTAAACAACAACAACGGGAACAACAAGAAAGAAAGCGGATTGAAAAGGAAGAGCTAGAAAGAAAAGAAATAGAATCACTTGTATCAAAACTGATGAGAAATACTAGTCAGAGCTATAATAGTTATGAGTTTAATGAAATTAAAAGAAATAAACATTTTTTTCAATCGCTTTATGAACGTGTACTAGAGCCTAATGAGAAACTAGAGACATTCATTTTCTGCGAGTATGATAAATCAAGCAAAAAAGAAATAAAAGGATACTTATTACCTACTAATAAAAGAGTTTTATTTTTAACTAAAAACCTTAATTTTATGGATAAATTTCGTTATCAAACTATTATTAATGTTAATTGGTT
Source organism: Bacillus oleivorans (assembly GCF_900207585.1). GTDB lineage: Bacteria > Bacillota > Bacilli > Bacillales > JC228 > Bacillus_BF > Bacillus_BF oleivorans. The sequence goes on from NZ_OAOP01000003.1 coordinate 87,479, forward strand.
TAAGGATGGTTTATTAGAGAGAGGTCTTCGAATCCAATATGGAAAGCGAAAGTTGGAATTTGATGAAATGTATGATCATGAACAGTTAATGAAGGTTGGGAATATCATTTTAAACAATTCTAAAACTGGAACAAAATAATTAAGGAAAAATAAAATTGGTAAGTCAAATCAGTTGATTTAATGTCAGTCAATAATTTTTCAGCCCCTATAGTATAGATGAACATCTAGAGCTAGAAGGGCTTAGTTTTTTTCACTTGAACGGTTTTTAATTGTATTTACCTTATAACCTATTTTTATAATAGAATTATAGAAATGGACTAGGAGTTGTAAGGAAATGATCATTTACGAAGCAACAAAATCAGAATTTATCTCTGATGTTACAAATGAATTATTAGTTGAACGTTTATATACTTCGTACCAAGAAAAGATCGGTCGTACTTCTAAGCAGGAAATATTATCATGGGAGAATTCCCTCCAACGAATGTCAAACGTTATGCAGGATCATGATATCCCAAATGATGCATCTGTTGCTATTGAATTTAAGATACCTAATACCTCGAAACGGGTGGATTTTTTAATAGCTGGGAATGACGGCAAGCAGGACCATGTTGTAATCATTGAATTAAAGCAATGGTCTGAGGTAGAGAAAATTACTGGTAAGGATGCATTAGTTAAAACCATCCTTGGAGGAACTAAAAGGGCAGTTACTCATCCATCATACCAAGCCTGGTCTTATGCTGCGCTTATAAGAGATTTCAATGAAAATGTTCAACAACAACATATAGAACTTAAACCGTCTGCATACTTACACAATTATAGCAAAGGAGCCAATGATCCTTTAACCGATGAACATTATCAAGAGCATTTGGAAAAAGCACCTGTCTTCACTAAAGGGGAAATTCAAAAATTAAGGGATTTTATAAAGAAATATGTTCGAAAAGGAGATCGTAACAAACTAATCTATCAGATTGAACATGGGAAAATTCGGCCTTCAAAATCATTGCAAGATTCACTTACCAGTATGTTAAAGGGAAATGAAGAATTTATCATGATTGATGAACAAAAGGTGTTCTATGAAGAGGCATTTCATCTAGCATTGGAAAGTGTAAAAAGTGATAAAAAACGTGTAATGGTTATTGAAGGCGGGCCAGGAACGGGAAAATCGGTAATGGCCATTAACCTTTTAGTAAATCTCACTAATCAAGATCTAGTTACATTTTATGTATCTAAAAATTCTGCACCAAGGGATGTTTACTCAACTAAATTAAAAGGGACTTTTCGAAAAACACAAATTGACAATTTATTTAAAGGTTCCGGCAGTTTTACAGAATCAAAATTAAATGAGTTCGATGTCCTAATAGTTGACGAAGCCCATCGTTTAAATGAGAAATCAGGTTTCTATGGGAATCAAGGTGAAAACCAGGTAAAGGAACTAATCAAAGCAGCCAAATTTACGATATTTTTCATAGATGAAAATCAAAAAGTAACCCTAAAGGATATTGGAAGCATCGATTTAATAGAGAAATATGCAAAAGAATTTGAAGCTGAAATTATCAAAGGAGAGCTAGTATCCCAATTTCGTTGCGATGGTTCAGATGCATATATTGCATGGTTAGACGATGTACTTCAAATACGGGAAACGGCTAATACCAATTACTATGGGGTAGATTATGACTTCCGCGTATTTGACAATCCGCATGATATGCTACACGAAATTGAAAAACTAAATCAGATTAATAATAAATCAAGAATGTTAGCTGGGTACTGCTGGGAGTGGCCAATTGCAGAGCGGACCAATGTTAAGCATAAAGATATAGTAATACCAGAATTTAATTTTGAAATAAGCTGGAATTTGTCAGACAGCATCTGGGCAATAGATCAGAATTCGGTCAATCAAGCGGGATGTATTCATACTGCACAGGGATTAGAGTTTGATTATGAAGGAGTAACCATTGGTCCAGACATGAGATTTGAAAACGGAGAAGTCATTACTGACTACACCAAACGTGCTAAAACGGATCAGTCTTTAAAAGGTATTAAAACATTGGTAAAGGAAGATCCGGAAAAAGCGAAAGCAGTTGCGGATCAAATTATTCGTAATACGTATCGTACACTTATGACTCGGGGGCAGAAGGGGTGTTTTGTTTTCTGTACGGATCTAAGGTTAAATAATTATTTTAAAAGACGTCTAAAAAAGACTACTACTTCTTATAATTTAGCACCGACAAATATAGATAAGGTAGCTGAAGATAAAGAGAATTATTAATAATGAATTTATTGGGAAATTAATCTTGTTTGAGGAATTTAAAAAAACAACTGTTTGCAAATGATTCTTATTTTAAGACCTCTAAAACAAAAGGTAGAAATGAATCTGTGTGTGTTGAGGAGGATGCTTGTTTGTATGGGAAGGTTTGGGAACCTAGTCCCAAAGGCATGCAGATAGGCGACAGACTTAATCTATTTTCACTTTTTTTAAATGTTTTAGAGAATGATTTCGTTTTTCCTTTTAAAGATATGAATCTTAGAACCGTAGATGTATTATTTGGCTCTTTTAGATTTTTTTTATACAAAAGAACTCCAAGTTATAGTAAGATTAGGAAAAAGGGGAAAATATTGGGGAGAATACTATGAAAAGGGATATATACTTTTCTTACATTTCGGAAAAAATTGAAATTTTATCTTATAGAATTAACAGTATGGGCAAATTGAATATTTTAAATCTTAATATTCATGCTGAATTTTTTTATAGAGATTTATGTAACTTGATCTATGGTTTAAGATTAGAAAATGCAAATACAGATAAGCAAAATATAGCTGCAATTGATTTAATTGACAAAAATAAAAAAATACTAATACAAGTCTCCGCTACATGTACAAAGAAAAAAATAAATGATACTCTTTCAAAGGATAATTTAGTAGAATATAAAAATCATGGCTATAAACTTAAATTTTTGTTTTTCTCAGATGCTAAAAATTTAAGAAAGAATACGTTCACTAACAAGCATAATATTGCCTTTAATCCTAAAGAAGATATCATGGATAAAGAAACATTGTTAAATGATATCTTGAAGTGTAAAATTGACAATCAACAAGAAATTTTTGAACTAGTAAAAGCTGAACTTGGCGAAAAACCAGATCCTAATAAAATATCATCAAATTTGGCAGAGATAATTAATTTATTATCAGAGGAAGACTTGGCTTCAAAACCACAGTCAAATAAGTTGCATGAATTTAATATTAATAAGAAGATAGAACATAACAATTTACTAAAAATCAAAAAGTTAATTGATACTCATAAAATTCACTTCACTAAAGTTGATGGGATATATAGGGAATTTGATAAACAAGGAAATAATAAAAGTCTTTCAGTATTTAATAAATTAACAGGTTTTTACACTCAGGAAATAATAAAAGAGAACTGTAGTGAAAGCCAAATATTTATTAATATAATTAATAATACTATTACTCATATTCAGGAAAGTGAAAATTATAATAAAATTCCTATTGAGGAGTTAGAGCAATGTGTATCGATAATAGTTGTTGATGCGTTTATTAGATGTAAAATTTTTGAGAATCCGGAGGGGTATAGCTATGTTACTGCCTGAAGACATAAACCCCGAATTAAGCATATACTATAATGGATCCGTTATTTTACATTTCCTCTTAGAAAAAAAGAATATTGACCTTATTACTTTATATAAACATGTTAAAAATGAGAATGATATGTCGTTGAATACATTTATGCTGTCTTTAGACTGGCTTTTTTTAGCTAACATTGCAATTGTTACTGAAAGTGGTGAAGTTCAGTTGTGTTCATAAAATATTTGAAAATAGAAGATAATAAAAGCACTGTAAGAGAAATAAAATTTCATAAAGGTATTAATCTGATTGTTGATGAAACTGTTAATTTATCAGATACAGAAACAGGAAATAATGTTGGGAAAACTACTGTGCTTAAATTAATCGATTTTTGTCTAGGTGCTAATTCAAAGATAATTTACACAGATAATGAGAACAAGAAAGAAATCGATCTAGTAAAAGATTACCTTATACACAATAAAGTTTTGATAACTTTAATATTAAAGGAAGATCTTGAGATTGAAGAGTCTAATGAAATTGTAATTGAAAGAAATTTTTTAAGCAGAAAAGAAAAAGTAATGAGAATAAATGGAAAAAACTTGGCTAAAAATGATGGGAAAGATTTTGAAAATGAACTGGATAATTTAATATTTGGTAAGAGAAAAGAAAAAAAACCTTCATTTAGACAAATTATTGCTCATAGCATAAGGTATACTGATGAACGGGTAAATAATACCCTGAAGGTCTTATCAAGCTTTACAACTCTTGCCGAATATGAAATGTTATACTTATATTTATTCGGTATTTCTATAGCAGATAGATCTAAAATACTTAAGAAAATAAAAACAGAGAAGGATTACAAAAAACGGATAGAGAAGAAACAAAGTAAAACAGAATTAGAACTATCACTTGCAATGATAGATGACACAATTTCTAGATTAGAGCTTAAGAAAAATAATTTAAACATTAACTATAATTATGAAGAGGATTTAAATAATTTAAATGATGTTAAATATGAAATAAGTTATACAAGTACTAAAATAAGTGAATTAAGTCTTAGAAAGAAAATAATTCTTGAAGCGGAAGAAGAATTAAAATCAAACAAATCTAACATAGATTTACAACAACTAAAAATAATATATAATCAGGCTAGTAAATATATAACGAATATTCATAAAACCTTCGAAGAACTGGTTTCTTACCATAATAATATGATTTTGGAGAAAATTAGATTTTTAACACAAGATATACCAGAAATTGAATTAGAAATAACAAGGTTACAACAGAATTTGCAAAATTTGTTATTTAAAGAAAAAACATTAACAAATAAAATTGCAAAAAGTGATCCATTTAGTGAATTGGAAAGTATTATTGTACAGTTAAATGAAAACTATCATAGAAAAGGGGAAATTGAAAATTTAATATCACAGATTGATGAAGTTGAAAAGAAAATAACTTCATTAGAGGACGAACTAAATAATATAGATGAGGGACTTTTTACTGAAAAATTTAACGAAAAAATAAAGAATAGATTGATGGATTTTAATAATAATTATTTTTCCCTTGTGTCCAATGAACTTTATGGAGAGAAGTATGGTATATCGTTTAATATAAATGAGGATAAAAAGACAGGTAAAAAGATATATGTATTTGATTCATTTAATGCAAATAGCAGTTCCGGTAAAAAACAGGGAGAAATATTGTGTTTTGATTTAGCATATATCCTTTTTGCAGATGAAGAGAAAATTCCAGTGCTACATTTTATATTAAATGATAAAAAAGAATTAATGCATGGAAATCAATTAATTAAAGTATCTGATTTTATTAAAGATAAGAATATACAACTTGTTTTTTCAATATTGAAAGATAAACTTCCTGATAAATTGAATAATGAAGATTATATTGTATTAAGGCTATCTCAAAACAACAAACTTTTTAAAATTGAAAATCGATAAAATTAATCTTCGGAATCTAATGAGAAAAAATAACAAAGAAATAGCAAAGATTAGATTACAATATTTTAACCAAAAAAGTTCTACTGCAATTTACGTGAGAAAAAATATTAAAGTTAAGTTTAATCTATAAACAATATTAAATTCTAGTAAAAATAGCGTCTCCATTTACATAGGAGGCGTTTCCCTTATTTATGTAATCCTTTCAAGAAAATGTAAATATACCTGAGTGTTATCACACAAAAAACCTGGCTATGTGCCAGAATTTTTGTCTTATAAATGAAAAGTATAAGTAATCTATTTACTATTCCTCTGACAATTTCCTTTCATTGCTTGACCTGCTACAAGGTTTTAGGTTCATTAAGGAAGGTTGGTTGTTGTGAAGCCGTTGCAAAGTGAAAGTGTGATTCCACTTTACTATCAACTCAAGGAAATATTAAAGAATCGATTGATAGTGGGCTTTGGAAGCCCAAGGATCAGATTCCCTCAGAGAATCAATTAATGAATGAATACAGTGTGAGCCGAAACACGGCGAAAAAAGCGATTGAAGAGCTTGTTGTAACCGTCAAGTAGTTTTGAACACTTTTCGCTAAATTGTTTCATTCGTAAATATCCGTGTTCGGTGCTTCATCCTCCAACTATTCTCATCTATATTGATTACTTCTACACGATGAAGAAGCCGGTCCAGAATCGCGGTTGTAATCCCTTGATCACCAAGGAGTTCTCCCCACTGGTCAGGTCCTTTATTGGAGGTCAGTATGATTGAAGCCTTTTCATAAAGATCATTGATTAAATGGAAAAATAAGTTCGCTTCTTTGGTGTCCATTGCCATAAACATCATATCGTCGATAATGACCAAATCCGACTCTATTAAACGTTTATATAGAGTTTGTGACTTCCTTGAAAACTCTTTCGTTTTTAGTAAGTGCACGAGCTCTCCCATGCCAATAAACATCGTTTGATATCCCTTTTGTATAGCTTCCATTCCTAATCCTATCGCAATATGAGTTTTCCCGACCCCAGGGGGCCGAGTAATATGATGTTAAAGTTTTGCTCTAACCATAACAGTTCACGCTGTTGTTTAAACTGCTTTTGGCTAATTGCCTTTTGTTCATTTAAATTGAAATCATCTAGCGTTTTAGGGACAGGGAACCTGGCCCATTTTAATAGCTTTGCCAACATCTTTTCTTCTCTACACTTTTGTTCATATGAAAAGATTTCATATATTAGTTCATGGTAGGTCCACTGACGTGATTCCGCTTCCCTTAAAAGGTTAGGTAATTCCATAGCTGTTTCAGCTAGACGTAATGAGCGACACTGTTCCTGTAACTGCGTCATGGGATGGGTCATGCGGAATGACCTCCTTTCATAATCGCAATATAGGAATCTACGTCTCTAGTCGAAGCAGTAATGTGAGAGTAGGTGCCCGCCTTTTTCTTAGTAGCTTGCGGCTGGATTTGCTCTTCCTCGTATTTTAGTGAATACAATAAATCACGAAAATTGTTGGCACTTCTCAACCTTAGCGTCATCGCTCTTTGTAAGGCTTGATCAATCCACTTACCATCATGCTGAACCAAATTCCAAAGAATGTTCAGTTGATCTCCCATATGTCTAGGATATGTATTTCTTAATATAGTCAAGAATTGGTGAATGAGGTCCTTATTCTCAAAAGCCTTGCTAATCTCTTGCTGCCATTCATCCAAACGACTCGGTCGTTTTCTTCTATGATTTGGATCCTGAATTAGTTCCCCTCTACCAGGATGGATGGCGTGATTTGCAATGAATTCACCGTCTTTTGATAAGCGGATATATAATGCTGATTATCTGTAATCTCTAGGTAAACTTTATTGCTCCGTATCGGCTGGTAAGAGCCTGTTGGTACACTATAACGATTAGCTTCATATTTAACTACATTGTCCTTTTGGATATATCTTTTTATACTGGACTCAGGTAGATTCTCGAAAGAGAATTGGGTAGAGACTTTTCTCAAGTGTTGCTTTTCCAGGGCGTGCACTTCGAAAGGTCTCTTTTTTGTTGTATGGAGTACATTATAATTTCCTGTTCTTTCAAGCCACTTGAGGCACAGCTCATTCCACACTTCCAAATTGGTAAAGATTCGGTTCTTACTAAAGTTTCTTTTCACATATTTCACGACACTTTCAATCTTGCCTTTTGTTTCTGGATCATTCTTTCTACATAGGAATACATGAAACTTCCTTAATTGTTGATAAGACTGAAACTCCTTCGTTAAAATCATATCTCCCGCATTTTCACTAACTGAAATGAGATGATCTTGATAATAAACTATCTCTTCAGACATTCCTCCAAAATATTCAAAAGCTGCCTCATGGCATCGTATCACGTCTCTTGTAGTAAAAGGGCGCTCCATCCACACTACATATTTAAATCTAGAATGGGCTAACACAAAACCGATAAACCATAGTTTTTTGGACTTTCCATCCTTTGTTTTGACATGAGTTTCACCAAAATCGACTTGAATTTGTTTTCCCATTGGTAGCTCTTCAACAGCTTGATAATGCCTATAGGTAACTTGTTTTGGAATACTGTCAACAACGGATTAAAATCCCCCAAATTCAACGGCTGAAAAATCCCCATTTTCATCACTTGGCTATCAATGGTTGAATTCCAGCTTTTTGTTTTTCCCTTAAGCGATTCGCTATTATAAGCATTAGAAATTTCTTATTATCCAAGGAAATCACCTTTATTGAGTACTATCATTCATTTGGGAAAAGGAAGATTACACAAGTTGTGAGCGGCTTTTTTGGGAAATTTTGTGGCTTTTCGCAAGATAGTAACGATTTAACATGCAAGGGCTAGATCATCGATCCGAGATGTTAAGACAATGGACACCATAGAAGCACACTGTTTTTTCATATTTTTTATAAACTATATGAGAAGGCATCATCATTTGGACAATAAATAAAGATCTGATAACGGTTAAAGGAGTAATAATCTGTATAATAAAGGTGTTTTTTGTAATATTGTGTTGAGGAAAATAAACCCAAGAAATATAATAAGATAAAACAATGGTTAATAGAGGTGGGAGAGATGACTATACTTCATGAAATAGACCAAGTAGTTGATGTGCTTAAAAATATGTCTGATCGTGGAATTAAGTGCAACTTACTTGTTGGTGCTGGATGTTCAGTAACAGCTGGAATTCCAACGGCAAGTGGTATTGTAGATATCATAAGAGAGAAGTTTCCATCAATTTATAATACAGTTAAGGATAAAACCTATGCAAATTGTATGAATGCTCTCTCACCAGATGAAAGAATAGATTTGATAAAAGGTTTAGTAGAAAATTCAAAGTTAAATATTACTAATATCATCATTTCTGAGTTACTAAAACGAGGATTTATTCATCGGATACTGACCCCGAATTTTGATAACTTATTAATTAAAGCATGTAGTATCGTAAATGAATATCCTCCAATCTATGATTTGGCGGCCTATGAGGAATTTCAACCAGAACATATTCCAGAAAAATGTATTTTTTACCTTCATGGTCAGTTTACTGGCTTTAAACTAATGAATACTAATAAAGAAGTCAAAAAACAAGCAGATAAGTTAGAAAACCTGTTTCGTCGTTTAAATGAAAGAAGTGTTTGGATTATTGTTGGGTATAGTGGACAAAATGATGCCTTATTTAAATTACTTAGCCAAGAACCGATATATAAAAATAGATTATATTGGATTGGATATAATGACCAAGAACCACATGAGGAGCTTAGAACACAGATTCTAAAACCAAAAAAATATGGATTTTACATCAAGGGTTTTGATTCAGATAGCTTTTTCTGGAATTTAGCAAATAAACTCGGAACGTTTCCTCCTGATTTTTTACTTCGGCCATTTACATATATTAAAACTATTATAGATCAGATAGTTCCTTACCATTTAGAACAAAAAGCCGATTTAAATTCAGTAACTAATACAATAATACAAAAAGCCATTGATAAATATGAAAAAGACCCAGTATTAATGGGGGAATCATATATGAAACTTGGATTCTATGATAAAATCATTGAAATGAAAGAAGAATTACTTAAAAAAAGGAAAAAAGTAACTGTTGCAAATGCTTACTTTTATAAAGCATTAAAATTACATAATGAAGTAGAAAAGAATAAATCGATAGAAATGTATCGGCAAGTCATAAAGTTGTATGAAGAGTCGAATACACTTGATCCTTATCATGGGTGCGACAATAACATTGGTAATTGTTTTGATGATTTAGCTGATCTTGAAAATGATAAGTTTAACGAGAACCTATTGGAAAGTTTAAGTAGATACATAATTGCAATTGAAAAGGGCGGTGTACAGGCTTATAAAAATTTTAAATTAAGTTTAGAAAAATATTTAGAAAAACATTTTAAAGAAAGCGAACTATTAGAGGACGTTATGGAGGTTGATATCGAAGATGATGACCCGGAATTGATTCAGAAAATCTATGATTGGTTAAATTTATTATTATCAAAAAATATTAAGTTTAATGAGTCAAAAATGGAAGAATATCTATATAAATATAAAAGTCTATTAGAAGAAAAGCAGAAACAAACAGCTTGATTTAAAAGATAACGTACGATAAAACCTCATTTTCACCCGTTACGGAAACCGTGCCATAAAAAATGAGGTTTTATTTATAATAAAATTAACTGACTTCGCGGAAGATTTCAAATTATCTCAGGACAAAGAATTTAGAAATATTTTACTTTTCCATGATACAAGAAAAAGTGTGAATTATTTGTGGAAAACAGCAAAAACTGAAATTAATTTAGAAAAGGAAGAATTTATAGAATGCTAAGAGTCAGGGATAAAATTTTTTTGCCTAGGGAAATATCCCAAGCAATCCAAAAAAACTGTCCTATGACTCAACCTTTCACAGCCCCCTCAGTCATCCCTTTCACAATATAACGTAGGAATATCAGGGAGAAAATAATAACTGGATACCATGATGTTAAAACCTACAAATATCACTATTCGGTTGCCAGAGAAGGAAATCTATGTGGCTCCTGCGGATTCTGCCGTTAACTGGGGTTCAAATCGCCATCGGAAAGCTATGGTTTAGCTGGTTCTTATCGTGGGTGATACTCTCGATTATTCAAACGATTATCGGAATCCTGTTGGGATGGACGTTCCTATATATGATAGGAGGGCTTGTGTTAACGGCTCTGGCTTCCATTAGCATTAGTGGAATGGGAATATGGATTGGGACAATCGGAGCAAAATATAATCCAGCCAATCCGCAAAATCGATTAACGTTTGCTCCATCACTTGTCCTTTTGATCTTATCGTACGTTTATTTATTCGTGTCGCTGATCAGTCTTGCGTTCATCGTTTTACCGGCAAGTTTTCGGGATTTTTTCACAAACCAAGACTCCATCGGGGGCTTCATCGGATTTATGTTAAATATCGGTGCGTTCATTGTGGAAATGAACGCAACCTCACCAGCCCTGGCCATATTGATTGGATGTGTTGGGTTGGTGGTTGTTTCGATAGGGACTGCCGTTATCACCATCCAATTAGCTGCCAAACGGTTTGATAAGGGAATTGAGATTGAGATGGTTCAAGCAAACAGCGGTCGTGGACTGCGGTAATATAATGCCAATTTTGGTGCCAGACCCCCGATACGTTAACGGATTAACGTAAGGGGTCAGGCGCTTTTTTTTGGAAAAACAATAACACATACATGAAAAAATGTAGCTTTTCCAAAAGGCAATTGTGTTGGATGAAGCAAGTGTCGTCCCTTAGCCTCTTCATTAGCCAAAAACAGGAATATCTGTTAGCATAAGAAGATGCCCAAATTTGGAGGACCATGGAAACTGCTTACTATATGAATCAATTACATAAATATCAAATAACAATAAGCTGCCTCATTTTTTTAGCTGACTAATTCAGTAAGTCTCCGTAACAAAAAATAGAGAGTTATGAAATTGATTCATAATAAGTAAAGAACAGCAAATCTTAATAAGTAGCAATTATAAGTGGAAATGATCTGATTTAGAAAGGAGCATTTGATGAAAGCTATTTCAAATGTTTTTTGGATTTCCGTTGCGATTGTTCTCGCAGCGCTCATATTTGGTGTTGCAGCACCGGATAGTTTTGAAGAAGCAACTAGTAATGTACAAGCATTTATTACATCCGCTTTCGGGTGGTATTACCTTATTTTAGTTTCGGTTATTGTGATTTTTTGTATTTTTCTTATTTTCAGTCCGGTTGGGGCGATCAAATTAGGGAAACCGGATGATAAACCTGAGTTTTCTAAAGCTACTTGGTTTGCGATGTTATTTAGTGCCGGAATGGGAATTGGGCTTGTATTCTGGGGAGCAGCAGAACCACTCACCCATTTTATGAATCCTCCTTTAGCTGAGGCTGGAACAGATGCGGCGAATAAAGAGGCTATGAGATATACCTTTTTTCATTGGGGTATTCATGCGTGGGGGATCTATGCCGTTGTGGCACTAGCTCTAGCCTATTTCAATTTCCGCAAAGGGGAGCCGGGGCTTATTTCCGCTACGTTAAAACCTATTTTAGGAAAGAAATTAATGGAAGGACCACTTGGAACGGTTGTTGATGTATTAGCTGTTTTTGCAACGGTAGTTGGCGTTGCGACAACCTTAGGGTTCGGGGCCGCCCAAATTAATGGTGGTTTATCCTATTTATTTGGCATCCCTAATAATTTCACCGTTCAGGTGATTATAGTCGTTGTAGTGACCATATTATTTATTATCTCTGCTTGGACTGGATTAGGAAAAGGAATCAAGATTTTAAGTAACGCCAACATGTTTTTAGCGATTGCTTTATTGGTTTTGATGTTTATCGTGGGACCGACGATTTTAATCTTAAACATGTTTACTGATTCACTCGGTGGTTATATCCAAAATATTGTGCAAATGAGTTTCCGCATTGCTCCTCTCAATGAAGAGCATCGAGCTTGGATTAATGGCTGGACGATTTTCTATTGGGCATGGTGGATTTCATGGTCTCCGTTTGTCGGCATCTTTATCGCCCGTGTATCCAGAGGCAGAACGATCCGTGAATTTATGATTGGTGTCTTACTGCTGCCTGCATTAGTGAGCTTTATCTGGTTTGCTGTATTTGGCACATCTGCTATAGAGGTTCAGAAGGCCGTTGCGGCTGATCTCTCGCAGCTGGCTACCGAAGAAGTCTTGTTTGCGATATTTAATGAAACCTCCTGGTCAACGATTTTATCGATTGTAGCGATTACACTTGTCGGTACCTTCTTTATTACGTCTGCCGACTCTGCCACATTTGTTTTGGGCATGCAAACAACTTATGGATCTCTTACACCAGCGAACTCCGTCAAAATCACATGGGGTATTGCACAGTCTACTGTTGCATTAGTCCTTTTGTACAGCGGCGGGCTGCAGGCGCTCCAAAATGCGCTGATTGTCGCTGCATTTCCATTTTCGATTATCATGGTTCTCATGATGCTATCGCTGTATAAATCATTAACCAAAGAGAAAAAAGAACTCGGCTTATATTTAAAACCTAAACCTCGTAACAAACAGCCTGTGAAGAAGCAGGAGTAGAGTGCGGGCTTGTTTTGAAGCAAAGTAACTTTTGTAGTTGATTCATATGGTCCTTAAGGTTGACCCAATAATTTGGGTCGCCTTTTTTATTAAGCCAAAAGCATGAATGTCTGCGGTAGCAACCAAGGGGGAGAGAATATAGTTATATAGATATTTAAGTGAAAAAATTTGATAAAAAAACCGAAAGATAGCATAGGAGCAACAATTAGAAAAGATTCTCCATATTGCATTTCTAATGTTGAATTACAAGAAATCCTTTATTTTTAACCCTTAACAATATTCAACCCTGTCCCCAAATGAGGACAGGGCTAACATAAAGTTGATTAATTCTTAATAATAAACACTTCACAAATCTTAAAACTTGCCAATAAAGTCGTATAGAACAAGGTTACTTCGTCATGAAGTTATTGCTGTATGATCTGAATAAGGTTGCCGCATGTATCGTCGAAGACAGCTATCGTGACTTCGCCCATTTTTGTCGGCTCTATCGTAAACTTCACTCCTTTTTCCACTAATCGTTTATACTCTTTGTGAATATTTGCAACGCCAAACATTGTTGCTGGAATGCCTTCGGAAAATATATTTTTCTGATATTCTTTGGCAGCAGGATGGGCATTCGGTTCGAGCAGAAGCTCAGTACCGTCTTGATCATCTGGAGAAACAAACGTTATCCACCTATATTCTCCGGTGGGAACGTCATGCTTTTTTACAAATCCCAGCGTTTCTGAATAAAAGTCCAGTGCTTTGTCCTGGTCTTCGACGAATATACTGGTAACAACAATTTTCATACTGTTTTTGCCTCCTTTGTTATTTGTGACGTGACGTATGGGCTGTGCACACGCAAAAGAACCCATACATTCATCAGAAAGTCCTGTTAAGAAATTAAAAAATTACTCTACCCACCCTTTTAGTAAGTTTTTAAGTGGTTCGTTGTTAAACATAAGAACTCGATATTTCCCCTTTCGTTTTGATTTTACGAGCCCTGCATCTTCCAATGTAGTAAGATGTTTAGCAATCGCCTGTCGCGAAATGGAAAGGTCGTGCTTCATAATGAGACGTGCCGTAAGTTCATACAACGTCATCTCGTTGCGTTCGGATAGTTCGTCTAATATAAGCCGCCGATTCGAGTCGCTAAGTGCTTTGAATATAGTGTCTTTATCCCAATTCATATATCAAGTATAAGCAACTCTACGGTTGCATGTCAAGTATAAGAAACTGTAAGGTTGCGTAATAAAGGAACCGTATCATGCAACCGTTAAAGTCACATCATAGTAGTTTGAACCATTACAATACAGGGTCGATTGAGTTTGTTGGAACAGCTTCAGAATTTAGAGGACAGGGTGTAGCTTCTCAAATCATAGAGCATATCATTGAAACCACTCCGTACAATGATTATGTCATTGAAGAGGTTGCGGATACGAATACTTCGGCAATGAATTTATATAACAAATTGGGATTTGAAGAGTACAAAAGAAAGCCTCTTCCAGAAATTAGGGCTAAGAAAATTGGAATCAATAATTTTTTGTCTTTGAAATACGTAAAAAAGTAACATATTCTTTTTTAATTTTAACCTAATATTAACTCTTCAACAAAAAGGTGCAATAGTACAATAACAAAGATCAACTTTTGAAGTTCTTTAAATTTTTCGATCTTCAGTAATTGGACTATATTGTTGAACAAGTTGAATTGGAGGATTTTTTTATGGGGAAAATGGGGTGCTGAGTTCGGATAACAGGGTGCTGAGTTCGGAAAACAGAGTGCTGAGTTCGGATAATGGGGTGCTGAGTTCGGATAATGGGGTGCTGAGTTCGGATAATGGGGTGCTGAGTTCGGATAATGGGGTGCTGAGTTCGGAAAATGGGGTGCTGAGTTCGGAAAACGGGGTGCTGAGTTTGGAAAACGGGGTGTGAGTCCGGAAAACGGGGTGCTGAGTTCGGAAAACGGGGTGCTGAGTTCGGATAAAAGAGTGCTGAGTCCGGATAACAGGGGTTGAGTTCGGAAAACGGGGTGCTGAGTTCGGATAACGGTGTGTTGAGTTCGGAAAACAGGGTGCTGAGTTCGGAAAACAGGGTGCTGAGTTCGGAAAACGTGGTGCTGAGTTCGGAAAACGGGGTGCTGAGTTCGGATAACAGGGTGCTGAGTTCGGATAACAGGGTGCTGAGTTCGGAAAACGGGGTGTTGAGTTCGGAAAACGGGGTGATGAGTCCTGAAAAAGGGGTGTGAGTCCGAATAACGGGGTGTAGTTTGGAAAAACAAGTAGTGAGTTCGAATAGACAAGTCGCTATTTGCCCTGCGAATGTTGAATTAATAATTATACTGCAGAAACATACATGAGTTAATTGCCAGAAACATTTATATATATTTTTTCATAATATGTCCAATCGGTCTCGAGAAAATATGCGAAAGTACTGAAGGTGGCTACCCGCGAGAGCTTTTATTATAATGAGTTTAGAAAGCCTGACCGCGGTAATAAAGCTTTTAGCACACCTAGGGTCAGAGGCGGCATACAGGCAGGGGAAGATCTATGAGAGCGAGGGGATTAGAAAAATGAATACGTTTCTTACGTATTTAGTTTCCCTTTTTGTGATTGTGGTATCCGTATTAAATACACTGTATATCAAGTCTGAACTAGAGCGGCTGTTTCGTGAAAAAAAGGGAGTTTTTCTTTTTCATTTATGTAATGTGCTGATCATATTAATGGTTGCTTTTGCGACATATGCTGTGATGACTAGATATATCATGGGGAGTGAATTCAATTGGCTGCTCCAATTAGTCATTCTTCTGTTCATGATCTTACCCATTTATATGATTGGTCACTTTGCATTTGAAAAATATAAATTTGCTAACCGAAAATATAGTATCGCTGAGAACGGAAAGGTTTTAATCATTAGCGAAAAGTATTTAAAGAAGAAAAAGCGGCCTTCCAGATTCAAAAAATATAATGAATTTTAGATAAAAGTGCCTGACCTTCAATACGTTAACACATTTACGTACTGGGGATCAGGCATATTTTTAAGATTTATGAACTTTGGATAGACGAATTCACAAAGGTGTTTTCTCTTCTAATGGCCGGTCTTGTCAAAGAAAAGACTGCACATAGTAAAGAGATCACGACAATGAAACTTCCAACGTAAGCTGTACTGGTAACCGATTCTGTTTGGTTTAATACAATGCCGCCAATTACGGAGCCAAGCGAAATACCAATTTGCAGGGCGGAATTATTAAAGCTTTGCTGTATATCAGAAGTGGCCGGATCGGTTTGAATCAGATAGCTTTGTTGCGCTGGCGCCAGACTCCAGCTTAATGCTGCCCAAACGATCATCACCGGAATAAATAAGACCAGGGAAGAAGTCGCCAGTGGCAGCAAGCCTAGTACAATAGCAAAGGCACTGATGACGATGATGATACTTTTACGAGCCCCAATCCAATCCGAAAGGGTTCCGCCAAATGCTCCTCCACCTACGGCTGCAATCCCAAATACAAAATAACAGATACTCACCCAAGTCGAATTTAAATGAAGATCGTTTTCCAATAATGGCGTGAAATAAGCGTAAAGGGTATAATGTCCTGCTAGCATAAATAGGGTCGCCAGATGGGCACTGCCTATTTTCGCGCTGCCTACTGCTTTTATTTGTTTGGAGAGCGACATCGTTTGTTCCCCTTCCCCTGGAATGCGCTCCAAAAATAGTGAAATCAGCACCATGGACCCGATGGATAATACAGCAATCCCAAGGAATAGGACACGCCATCCAAATGTATCAGAAATCAGGACTCCAACGGGTACCCCCAACACTAGTGAAGAACTAATCCCCATATAAATCAGACCCAAGGCCTTTGCGCGGTGGGCAGGGGCTACGATTTTTGCGGCAATCGTTAATGAAAGTACAACGATGAGGGCTGTACTGGCTGCCGTTAACACCCTTGCAATCATCATGAAGGTGAAATTTTGGCTGAAATAGGTCATGATATTCCCAAGAAAGAATATGAACAAGGAAGTCAGATATAATTTCTTACGCTCCATTTTACTGGTTAACACGAGCAAAACCGGCCCTGCAATCGCATAGATCAGCGCGAACACCGAAATCAGCTGTCCGGCAGAACTGATTGAAATATTAAGGTCGGCGGCGATAGTTGGTAAAATCCCGCCTACAATTAATTCAACAAGTCCAACTGCAACCGTCGATAATGCTAATATAAAAACTTTTACATTCATCGTTTGTTTTTTCGTCCTTTCTATTCTAGATGGATATAAAATAAATAGTCTATGAGGGTTTTTTTGGGAAAACAAAAAAATCCTGATTACAAAAAACGATTGACTCATTTTCTGTAGTCAGGATTTTATGGTTCCTGGTAGAGACCCTCTGCCATATTCTAGAGGTTATACAGTGAAGATATTTAGTTTAGTAGATTCACTTTTGGAATTTTACTATGATTTATTCCATTTTTCAAGTTAAATTTCTCTAGTGAGTGTGACTCTGGTGCCTGACCCCAATACGTTAACAGATTAACGTGCAAGGGGGCAGGCGCTTTTTTAGACCACTAGCCACCCTGATTTTTCAAGGAACTAGTTGTTTTCATTATTTGAAAACAACTTTATTTCTTTCAGCCTAGAAACAGCCTTTTCTAATACTTCTTCACTCTGAGTAAGTGCAATTCTAACGTAGCCTTCTCCTTCTTTTCCAAATGCATTTCCTGGAGTAACGACGATACCTGCTTCATCCATTAATTTATAGGCAAAATCGGTTGAAGTAAAAGGCTTTGGCACTTTTGCCCAGATAAACATTGATGCATTTGGGGATTCTACCTTCCAACCTAATTCGTTTAAGCCACTTATGAAAAGAACTCTTCGTTTCTTATAGATTTCTCGTAACTGCTCAGTAAATTCAGCTGAGTTTTGCAAAGCAAGTGTAGCTGCTTTTTGGATCGGCAAAAATATACCGTAGTCAAGATTAGACTTTAAACGATCTAATCCGTTTACGATTTGTTGATTCCCGACAATGTATCCAATTCTGCAGCCTGCCATATTAAAGCTTTTGGAAAGAGAATTAAATTCAACCCCTACGTCCTTAGCTCCTTCAATCGACAAAAAGCTCATCGGCTTTTCCTCATAATAAAGCTCGGAATAGGCAAAATCGTGAATAACCAATATTTGATTTTCCTTAGCAAACTGAACGGTTTTTTCGAAGAATTCCTTCGTGGCTAAGGTTGGCACTGGATTCCCCGGAAAATTGAGGATCATTAGCTTGGCCTTCTCCCTAACCTCTTTGGGGATCTTATCAAAATCCGGTAAGAATTGATTTTCTTCCTTTAATGGCATTTTATAGGGGGTCGCTCCAGCCAAGGAGATACCAGCATGATAAGCGGTATAACCAGGGTCAGGTACAAGGATCGTGTCTCCGGGATTTGTCAGCACCATCGGTAAATGGACAAGTCCATCCTGGGATCCCATCACCATTAATACTTCATCGTCTGCTTGAAGGGGAACATCAAATTGGCGATTGTAATAATCAGCAATAGCTTGATGCAGCTCTTCAATTCCGGTTAATGTATACCCATATTGAGAGGGATCTTGGACATTTTTTTGTAATTCATTCATGACAAATTCAGGAGGCGGTAAATCTGGACTGCCGATACTAAGGTCAATTAGATTTTTTCCTTCTTGAAGCTTTTGTTTTTTATATTTTGCTAGTTCGCTAAAAATTAATGGTTTAAAATCATTCATTTTATTAGACAGCGTTATTTTCAATGAAACCCCTCCTCGATGAATGGTTTTGTAAAATGAAGTGCTTCCTCTGTAAATCGTTATTTAAATTTCTGGGATAAGACAATATTACACTCAAGCTTAGCAAGAGTAAAAGGCAAATTCTGTTGTAAAACGTATTGGTTGTGTAACTTTGATTTGTCTATAAGTATATTAACAGCTTTGTTCCTTTAAAATTTATACCCTTCCGTGATAGCGAAGTGTTTGATATATTAGCATAGATAAATAAGGTTGGAAAACGCTTTCAAATGAGCTGAAAATTGTGTTTTCTTTCTTCTTATCTAGTAAAATAGGATTAGAGCATAATTATGTTAGGGTTATGTTAAACCCTAGGAGGACTATCAATGATTACAGACAAAATTCGAGTAGAAAAAGATTTTCTAGGTGAGAAACAGGTTCCACAGGATGTTTATTATGGAATCCAAACGCTTCGGGCAGTGGAAAATTTCCCGATTACAGGCTATCAAATCGACAAGAATTTAATAGTCGCAATGGCGATGGTTAAAAAGGCTGCTGCCCTAGCCAATATGGAAGTTGGCCGACTCTATGAAGGACTAGGGAAATATGTGGTACAAGCAGCCGATGAAATAATTGCTGGAAAATGGCACGACCATTTTATTGTAGACCCAATCCAAGGCGGAGCGGGAACCTCTATTAATATGAACACAAATGAAGTGATTGCTAATCGTGGGCTTGAATTGATGGGGAAGGATAAAGGGGACTACTTTCATCTAAGCCCAAACTCTGTTGTCAATATGGCGCAGTCGACCAATGACTCATTTCCTACAGCGATTCACATAGCAACGATAACACTACTTCAACAGCTCATTGAAACAATGGAGGATATGCATCAAGTATTCGAGGAGAAAGCCGATGAATTTGACGATGTGATTAAAGTGGGCAGAACCCATCTGCAAGATGCGGTGCCAATTCGTCTCGGCCAAGAGTTCAAAGCCTACAGTAGAGCAGTAGGCAGAGATATTAAGAGAATATCAAATACAATCGAAAGTCTGCTCGAGGTGAATATGGGGGCAACCGCGATCGGGACAGGCCTCAATGCAAATCCTAAATACATCGTAAAAGTGGTCGAGAATTTGGCAGAAATCACCGGATTGCCATTACGAAATGCAGAAAACTTAGTAGATGGAACCCAAAATACAGATGCCTATGTCGAAGTATCAGGTGCATTAAAAACGTGTATGATCAATATGTCCAAAATTGCAAATGACTTAAGACTAATGGCATCTGGACCGCGTGCAGGTTTAAATGAAATCAATCTGCCTGCGCGCCAGCCTGGCTCTTCCATTATGCCTGGAAAAGTAAATCCAGTTATGCCTGAGATGATCAATCAGGTAGCCTTTCAGGTCATTGGCAATGACCACACAATTTGTCTGGCTTCAGAAGCCGGTCAGTTTGAATTAAATGTAATGGAACCAGTCCTTGTTTTTAACTTGCTGCAATCCATTACGATTATGAACAATGCGTTCCGTGCCTTCACAGATTACTGTCTATCTGGAATCACAGCAAACAAGGATGCATTGGAAAAGAAGGTTGAACAGAGTGTGGGTCTCATCACAGCGGTTAACCCGCATTTAGGCTATGAAGTGGTTTCCCGTATTGCGAGAGAAGCGATTCTAAAGGGCGAATCGATAAGAGACCTATGTTTAAAATACGATGTATTAACAGAAGAAGAACTGGATTTAATCCTGGACCCATATGAGATGACGAAACCTGGAATTGCAGGGGAAGCTTTGTTGGATCGGGATTAACTAATTTGGTGCGATAGTCCCTTGGTGAACTACAGAAATTATGGTGTTGAGAATATAAAATGAAATTGGCGAACAGTGATAAGCACTGTTCGCCTTAGTGTTTGTAGTATTCTTAGTTGGATGTCTCATTCAATACCGGTTTTCCTGCTTCCACTAATTCATTCGTCCGGATTAAGAACATCGATAGAACTAAAATAAATGCCCCGGTCCCGACTAGGAGCCATTCAATTTTAATGAAATCGGCAATGGGTCCGAAGATGAGCATTCCAATTGGCATCATCGAAGTCGATATCATTCCAAAGACGCCAAAGATTCTTCCTAAATAATTCTCTTCCACACGTTCTTGTATTAAAGTCATAGTTGGTGTATTAAAGATTGGCATCGAGATTCCGAATAGAGCCATGAAAGCTAAGTAAATCCAAAAGTTCGGAATGACACCGAGGGCAAATGTACAAACCCCCATGATTAAGCTAGCAAAGGTCATCGTATGAACTTTGTTTTGAAAGCCTCCCCAGGAAGCGATAATGCCTCCACCGACCATCATTCCAACGGAGAAAGCAAGTTCAATTGCCGTTAAACGCCACACATCATCCCCAAAGCTACGTGTCACTTGCAGAGGCGTTAAAAAGGCTGCAGGTGCCATCAAAACAAAGAAAATCGCGAAGAATAAAAAGAATTTCTTCAGAAAAGCGTGGTGGTTAATATAGCTGATGCCTTGCTTAAAGTCGTTAAAATAGCTTGTTGTTTGATGTTTAGAAGCCTTCTCATGGGCAGGAACTCTTAAAAAGGCAACTAACGTAAAAATGGCAATCGCTGCAGTGATTACATCGATAAAGAAAATCACTTCGATTGTAGCCATTGTCAGTAATGCTGCACTTGCCATCGGTGCGAAGAACATAATAACGGCCTGAATACTTCCATTTGTTCCGTTCACCTTCGTCAGCTTATCCTTAGGTACAAGTTGCGGCAAAATAGCGCCAACTGCAGGTGTCTGAATGCCTGTGCCAATTGCACGGATGGCCGCCATAACAAATAGTAACCAGATTGAATCATAGCCCATTAGAAAAACAATGGCCAAGATCAATGTAGAAATGGCAATCAGTGCATCAGATAAAATAATTAAAACTTTTCGATTGTAGCGATCCGCCCATACCCCCGCAACGGGTGATAGGAAAAAGGTGGGGATAAAACCACAAATGATATACAACGTCATCATCAAACCGGATTCAGTCTCTAATGTGATATACCACATCATCGCATACTGCACTAAGGCTGAACCAAAAAGGGAAACCGTTTGACTGCTTAAAAAGAGAATAATATTCTTTAACCAATTTTCCTTGCTATTTATATTTTCGATATTCATTTTTTAACAATCCCATTTCTATATAAATTTTTTATAGCTAACAGGGACCGATCTTTTCTTGCGTGTGAGCTAGTTTTTTTTAAGACAACAAAAAAAGAAGGGAAAAGATGCCCTTCTTTTTTTAATAACCGTATAATAAAGGTTTCCTTAAAAATAGACAGACCAATCCCATATAGACTCTCCCAGTAGGCAGAGTCTTCCACGTATTCAATTAACGATTGAACATTGGGAATCGAAGTCTCATTGATGCTGTCAAAAGGAAAACCTCCATTTCTGTAAAGTGAGTTCATTATAACAAATAAGTGGTTATTGCACAATCATCTATTAGTGGCTTCTGTTCCAGGTATTCAGCTATTAAATACCTCTGATAGCATTTTGACATAAGAAGACTGCCTTTTAAGGAGCCTGTCTTTTTGTGTTCTTAACACACTAGTGAAACTGCCCGTCTCTCTGTACTTTTTTAAGCCCGTCTATCGAGAGGCATAGGGGCTTTTTTTGATCAAATATGATAAGATGATACTAATATCTTCCAACAGCTTGAGGGGAAAAGCTTTTTTCCTTTCGCATATAGGAATGCTTTTGGGTATTTGTGTTAACTAAAGGCTTTTCTATGTTTTGGAGGGTTCATTTTTTTTATTAAGGAGGAATTTAGATATGAAAAACGTAATGAAGTTCTGCAGGGTGTTTGATCCAAGTAAGGAGGCTATTTATTATGAGCCATAATCAATTAGCTAATAAGGAGTTCTTTGTCGATCAGTTAGTCCATATAGATGAAAACATTAAGGAATTGACCAATCTTTACATTTCCTCAACGCCTGTTGATGAAAGAAGGAAACACTTTTTTAGCCTCTATGTTCTCGAGTTGGAAGAGCTATTAAAACAAAATCAAAAAAACAATGTTATTTCTTTTTTTCCAAAGGTGTTTATAGGGACGAAGGTTACGGTTATGTATGAGGATGATCATGAGACCGAAGACTATGTGATTTGTTTTCCGGAACAGTCAGATCCCGATAACGGCTTTATTTCCTTTTTATCTCCGGTAGGCAGGCAGCTGCTTTTAAGAAAAATCGGTGAACAATTATTGCTCAAGGTACCGACTGGTGAACTTTCGGTATCCATTAAGGAAATTTCATTCGCAGGAGATTGGCTGGAAAATAAAGAAAGACAATCAAAAGAAGCTTGATTTGAAAATGGATACACAATGAATATCAGTGCCTGACCTTCAGTGTTTTAGCACATTAACGTGTTGAGGGTCGGGCACTTTTTTAAAGATGAAGGTATTACTCTTCGAGAATAAGTATAATTAATGGAAGAAGATGTAAGAGAACTTATAAATAATGAGGTTGATAGAGATGATCAAAAAGCAATTCCAATATTCTATTATGTTGGACACAAATTTAATGATAGAGTTTTTGTCGTTGTCGATATGGCGGAAGAAAAAACGCTGGATGTTATGGTCTGCGATCCTTTGGCAATCGCACCGAAAACAGGAGAAATCGTAATGGGTACATTACTCCCGTTGGGTGATGAATTGTATTTCCCGATTATGGACTTCTACCACTTTGATTTCGAGGCTAGGGAAGAACTGGCAAGGTATTTTCATTATTACTACGATAAATATTCAAAGTCGTCTAATGTGCATGAGACGTTTATTCACGTACTTTCTTCCATGTTGCAAATTGAGAGATTGGCTCAAAGAATTTCAAAACAATGATGCTGCTATACTTCTTTGTCGGGAATAATGCTATAATGGGCTCGAGGAGGTGAACAGGATGAAGAACGAGGAATTGATTATTCAAGCCATTAAAGAATTGAACGAAAATATGCTTAATGGGTTTAACGAAATGGATAAGAAGTTTGAAGAGATAGACAAGAGATTCGAAGGGGTAGACATGAGATTCGAAGCGATAGACAAGAGATTCGAAGGGATAGACAAAAGATTTGACCGTATAGAAGAAAGACTGGAAAGAATTGAAAACGAACAGAAAAATTTTAGAAAAGATATTAGTTTCTTGTCTGAGAAGATTGGAGAGCACGACCTTATATTGAACAGAATTACAAGTCAATAGATTTTTCACACTAACTTCTGATTGGAACACTTATCAATAAACCCCATTTTTTCTCCAGCTTAGAAGTCTTGCGCTGCAAATTTTCATCATTCACAAATACGGCGTGTTACTGAGTGGTAAAGGATGAACAGGATACACCGATACCCAGAGAAATACTTAAAGAAAAAATAAAAGAAGTTGATGGGCTATTATGCCTTTTAACTGAAGAAATTGACTCTAGCCTCATTAATTTTTCAAATAACCTTAAAGCTATAAGTAATATGGCTGTTGGATAAGACAACATTGATGTATAAGCAGCCTCTCGAAAAGGTATTTTAGTTACAAACACTCTAGGGGTATTACAGAAATAAGAAGCCGCCTAATTTAGTTAATAAGGATGATATTTTAAGTTAGCACTATATCTAATTGAAGCGGGGAAGCTACACAAAATTTAAAACCCAGCCCCGTCTAAGAGGAACTGGGTTTATGCATTATTGCAGAAATACTCCGCCATCAATCGTGTAATCTTACATTTATACTAAATCTGTTGTTTGGGATGCATTTTTTTCTACTTTTATTTCAGTTGGTTTAACCTTAGATATACCAAAGCCAGTCAAAATATAGATAATGGCAAAAACGATTCCGAGGTAGAGCATTGGGGCAAAAAGTGCATATTCACCAGTCGGGACCCCAAGAGTTTGTGCGATAAAAGCTCCTGTAACACTCCATGGGATTAAAGGGGCCAATGCAGTTCCTGTATCTTCCAATGTTCTTGAGAAGTTTTTACGGTGTAGCCCGTATTTGTCATACATGGATTTCATCATCGGACCTAAGACAGCAAAAGTTACATAATAGCTGCCTGTAATAATAAAGATAAAGGAGTGAAGAGATAAGTTAGATAGCATCATAGTTTTCCCCGTTTTAGCCAATTTTTGAATGGAATCAAGGATTATATCTATAACACCAGCTGTTCGTAAGGGTGAACCGAAAATGGCTGCCGCTATTAAGAGAGCAACTGTACCTAACATACTTGAAAGTCCGCCCCGTTGCAGCATAGTATCAACGATTTCGACCTCTGTTGAACCCGTAAAACCATTATTTAAAGCGGCTGCAATTTCTGCGGGCCCTTTGCCTTGAAATATCGCTGCGAGTAAGCAGCCAAGTATAATTCCTACGCCAAATACAGGCAGTGTAGGTTTATTTTTGTAAATCATAATTAATATGATAATAGGCGGAAGAATTAGCAAGGGATTAAGGTTGAAATGAGAATCCAAGGTAGACATAATAGTGGAAATATTCTCGTCTGCAATTTGTCCGCTATATTGAAAACCTATCACCAGATACAAAATTAATGAAATCATTAAACCTGGAACCGTTGTATATAACATATGTTTCATATGATCTACAAGTTTTACATCCGAAACAGCTGCTGCCATAACGGTTGTATCTGAAAGAGGGGACATCTTATCACCGAAGATCGCTCCAACTACGATGGCTCCAGCTGTGTAATGTAAAGGTATGCCAAGTCCCAAAGATACCCCCATGAATGCCACGCCAATCGTTCCAATTGTTCCCCAGGATGTTCCAGACATAATGGACATTAAACAACAAGCTATACAGGCTACGAAAAGAAAAATACTTGGTTCAATCAGGAGGAGACCATAATAAACAATAATGGGAATGGTTCCAGAAAGCATCCAGATTCCGACCATCATACCGACAGCGAGCAAGATGAGAATAGGTATGAACATAGCTTGCAAACTATTTAATATATCTTTTTCAATAGCATCCCATTTGATGCCCCATAATAAACAAAGGATGATCACAGCAGAGCCGGCTGTAAGTAAAACAATGGTAGAAGGTGCTTTAATATAAAGGATCCCTACAAATACAATTAAAATAGATATGGCAATCAGTGTAATCGCTTTCAAAGGCGATAAAGATGTATTCATGAATAATCCCCCAGTATGATCTTTTTCAAGAACTTAAGAAATAAGTGCAAACCTCACCACCACAACCGGTTTGCATTGGTTCAACGAAAGCTAGTACAACAAAAGTCTTTCTCCTTTCAATAAAATTTGTAATCCATGTGACGCTGCATATGGCTGACTAAATGCTACCATTCGATAAGGAGCGTAAACAGCAGAGCGCCGATTATGTGGATTTCCCGCTGGTCTATCGGCCAATAAAAATCCCTTCTAGTGACTAGATTAAAGTGCAATAGTCTGAAAATTACCTAAATTACAACTAATATAGGTTAAATATATAGCATACAAATTGATCAAGTCAATGTGAAATCATTATCATTAAGTAAGTATTTTATGTAAATATCTAAACATATGAATATTTTATCTTGTTTCGGATTACTAAATGGTATTTTGGAGTTAAAATAAGACTGAGGAATTAGAATGAAAACTAAAAAGGTTAACAGAGGATATTGGAATTGAACTATTACAAAGATTGCGTAAGGACAAGCAACAAGAACTCAAAAATGGAAGGCACAGTGTACTAAAGCAAAGGGAAATCGTCAAGTTCACTGAAAATACTAGCTTCGAAAAAATGAAAGCGAAGGTAAAAGCAGCCCCCTAAGAAGATGCAGAGTCAATGAAGACCTTCTGATTTACCGACTTTTATATATCATTTTCCATATCCCGCTGAATCAATCTTTTCACGTACGTCGAAAAATATTTATTTTTCATAGCGTGCTCATATAGTTTCGCTTCCATCGGATCTTCCAGCTGGAATGCGACAGATTTAACTACCTTTTTACCCTTTTCCATATAAATTCCACCTTTTGTTTGATACCTTTAATGTACCCCAGTATGAAACATAATATATCTGAACGACTTCTTCTAAATGGTAAGAAGTCGTTTATTATGTTTGTTTAAAATCATTTGTCGGAAAATTTAGATTGAAATCATTTATCTGAATTGTTAAAATTCAAATTGTATACAATATAATGGATTGAATACAAAGTAAGGTTGGAAAAGGTGAACCGATGGAAAACGATAAAAAATACAACTTGTATGAGCAAGTGTATTTATCAATCAAAGATGCAATTGTAAAGGGGAAATTAGCTCCGAATGAGCGGCTTCGGGAAATGAAGCTCGCTGAAATGTTCCATACGAGCCGAACTCCGGTAAGGGAAGCTCTTAGAAGACTGGAGAGGGAACGTCTCGTTACGTTAGAGCCTTCTGTGGGGGCGAAAGTGGCGGATTTAAATAAAGACACTGTTACCAGTGTTTATGAGTGCCGCTCTGTTTTGGAAGGATTGGCTGCAAGAAAGGCTTGTAATTTTATCAAAAAAGACGATTTTCTTCAGCTAGAAGAATTGACCATCCTGGCTCGTGAGTATTTCCAAGCCGGCAAATTAAATCGTGTCGTAGAGAAGAACACATTGTTTCATGAAAAGATTGTGCAGCTTAGCCGAAATCCATCGCTCATTCAAATGATGGAGCATATTCGGACTGAAATCCTCCGTTATCGGATTATGACCAGCTCGGTTGGCTTTCGTCCTGTTGCTTTTGATGAACATGAAGCGATTTTACAGGCGATCTACGAGGGGAATCCCGATCAGGCCGAAGAATTGATGAGAAATCACGTGCTGGATGATTTGCATAATTTTTTAAACGGATTAAATCAGCATCACGTGAATTTTAAAACCTAATAATGTAAGCGCTTCAAAAGAAGGGGAGGAGGTTCGATTATCTATGAAAACTGCCAATCTACCATTAGCAGGTATCAAAGTGTTAGAGATGGGGACATTGATTGCTGGTCCGTTTTCAACAAGAATTTTAGCCGAGTTTGGAGCAGAGGTCATTAAAGTAGAGTTGCCGAATAGCGGTGATCCGCTGCGAAAGTGGCGCGTGCTGCATAATGGTACTTCCCTTTGGTGGTATGTGCAATCGAGAAATAAGAAATGTATAACGGTTGATGTTCGAACGGAAGAGGGCTTGGAAGTTATCAAAGGCCTTTTAAAAGAATGCGATGTGTTTGTGGAAAATTTCCGCCCCGGTACTATCGCGAAATGGGGTCTGACGCATGAGGTTTTACAAGAAATTAATCCAAATCTTATTGTCAGCCATATTTCTGGATTTGGGCAGACAGGACCTTACGCTGACCGTGCCGGGTTTGGCTCTGTTGGGGAAGCGATGGGTGGACTGCGATATCTAACCGGTTATCCGGACCGTCCTCCAGTCAGGGTTGGAGTGAGCATTGGCGATTCTGTCGCTTCGCTTTACTCGGTTATTGGCATATTAATGGCGCTCTACCACCGTGATGTAAGAAATGGCGGCGGTCAAGAAATCGATGTCGCTCTTTACGAAGCGATTTTTAGCCTTATGGAAAGTCTCGTACCTGAATATGACAAGAAAGGTGTGATTCGGGAACGGACGGGTTCTACCTTTCCTGGAATTGTCCCGACCAATGTTTATCGAACAAAGGACGAAAAGTATATCGTGCTTGCCGCGAATGGAGATAAGATTTTCCAAAGACTGCTAAAGGTTATGGGAAGAGATGACTTAGTCGGGGATGAAAGATACCTGACCAATGATGGCCGCGTTCAGCACCAGGATTTTATCGAATCGATGATTGAAGACTGGGTCGGCCAGAACCAGCTGAAGGAGTGTCTTGACCAATTAAATGAAAACGCGATCCCGGCTGGGACCATCTATAATGCTGAAGACATTGTCAATGACCCGCATTATCAGGCGAGGGACATGATTGTAGAAATGGAGCATGAGGAGATTGGCAGGATGAAGGTACCCGGCATTGTGCCGAAGCTAAGTAAAACACCAGGTCAAATTAAATGGCTCGGAGCGAAAATTGGTGAGCATAATCTTGAGGTTTTAAAGGAAATTGGTTTAACAGATGAAATGATTGAGGATATGTCAAAACGGGGGGTTATTTAAAAATTAACAGAGGTGATTGCATGTCAGGTCCGCTTACAGGATTAAAAGTCTTGGATATTGCCACGGTGTATGCTGCGCCATTTGCAGCAGCCTTATTAGGGGACTACGGGGCAGAGGTGATTAAAGTTGAAATCCCTGGGAAAGGCGACCCAGTCCGGGGATTTCAGCCGATGCGGCTGGATGAATCAATCCCTTGGGCCACCGTTTCCCGCAATAAAAAGACAGTGACTCTTGATTTGCGTAAAGAAAAAGGGCAGGATGTCTTTTTAAAACTGTTAGCCAATCAGGATGTATTATTTGAAAACTTCCGCCCGGGCACGCTTGAAAACTGGGGCATCACGATGGAACGGATTCGAGAAGCGAACCCCAACATCATTGTTGTTCGTGTCAGCGGCTATGGACAAACGGGTCCAAAGCGGGAAGTGGCGGGCTTTGGCACGTCAGCGACCGCTTTTAGCGGCTATACCTATATAACCGGCGAGCCAGACCGGCCACCTTTAAATCCGCCGATATCGCTGGTTGATTATGTAACAGGCTTATTTGCCACCATCGGAGCTCTTACGGCTCTCTACCATCGGGATGTCTACGGCGGAGAAGGTCAGGAAATTGATGTTTCTCTTTATGAATCGATGTTCCGTCTATTAGATATTCTCGTCGCATCCTACGATCAGCTGGGATTGGTTATGGAAAGAAAGGGCAGTGACAATAGTCTGGCTGTTCCAGTTGGTACGTTTCAAACCACTGATAAGAAGTGGATGGTTTTGACGACCAGCACAGATCGTACCTTCTACCGCCTCGCCAAAATTATGGGCAGAGAAGATATGATCACGGATCCGCGCTACTCGACGAACAAAGCGCGAGAGAATAGACGGGCTGAACTGATGAGTATGGTGGCGGAATGGATTGGAACCTTTAAGGCGAAAGACCTTCAGGAGCTGTGTGATCAAAACGGAGTTCCGATTTCGCCGGTTTATTCGATTGAGGATATATTTAATGATCCGCAATATCAGTCGCGTCAGTCCATCATTGAGGTCGAACATGCGACCTTTGGAAAAGTGAAGCTTCCTGGCGTTATCCCTAAATTTTCGAAAACCCCAGGGTCAGTCAAGAAAACTGGCGCCGGCCTTGGCGAACACAACCTCGAAGTATACTCACAGCTCGGCTATTCACGAGAAGAAATAGAAGCATTCCAAAAGGAGGGAATTATATGAACTGGGAGCTCAATGATTTTATCAAGGTAAAAGATGTGGGACCGCGGGATGGTCTTCAGATGGAGAAAAATTTTATACCCACTGAGGAAAAAATTAAACTGATTAATGCCCTTTCTAAAACGGGTGTTCATGGCATTCAAGTCACTTCCCTCGTCCACCCCAAAGCCGTTCCGCAATTGGCAGATGCGGAAATTGTGATGAAAAACATCGAACGTCAAGCAAGTGTTAAGTATAGTGTCCTCGTACCAAATGAAAGAGGGGCCGAACGCGCCGTTCCTCTGCAGGCAGACGAATGGGAACTAATGCATTCGGTCACAGAATCCCATAGCCGGTCTAATGCCAACAAAAGCGTCGATGAAAGCCTAAAGGAACACGAAAGGGTTGTCAAAATTGCCCGAGAAAATAATGTGACAGTGCAAGGAGGAATGGCAACAGCATTAGGCTGTCCTTTTGAAGGGAAAGTCCCGTTTGAAAGAGTGCTATATACTGCAGAAGCTTATTATTCTATGGGAATTCGTCACATTGGGGTGGCTGATACAATTGGCTGTGCCGACCCAAAGCTTGTCTATACGACGATGAAGCGCCTGATTGATAAGTTTCCGGATGTAGAATTTAGCCTTCATCTTCACAATACACGAGGGATGGCTCTCGCCAATGTATTAGCCGGAATTAATGCCGGGGTCTTATATTTCGACGCATCGATTGGCGGTCTTGGCGGCTGTCCATATGCTCCAGGTGCAACCGGAAATGTAGCTACTGAGGATCTTGTTCACATGCTTGACTTAATGAATCTTCAAAGCGGTGTTGATTTAGATCAGCTCTTAACGATAGCAAAGGATGTTGAAAGATTAGTAGGACATAAATTGGAAAGTACGATTCATCGTGCGGGCCCATCTTACCAAATTCACCATGCACCAGCTGCTCAAGAAAAACTCGCAAAGTAAGGTTTCTAAAAGTGGATCTAGTTTCTAACTATTATTAAAAATTAATAGGGGGAGTTTTGCTTGAAATTTTTAAAATCGAAGTGGTCGTCACTATTCATGATGTTTGTATCTGTATTAGTCGTATTAGTTGGATGCAGTTCGAGTTCAAGCGGAGGAACGGGCGGAGCGGCTGGATCAAATGATTCAGATGTTTATTCTGACGGAAAGCCAGTCACCATTGTAGCACCTGCGTCCCCGGGAAGCGGTTGGGATTTGACTGCTCGTGCATTGGTAGAGGTATTTACGAAAGAAGAATTAGTTGACTTTCCAGTTCCTGTTGCAAACGAGGCAGGTGCCACCGGTGCAGTTTCTTTGTCCCAGCTAGTTACAGCGAAAAAAGGTGCGATGGATAAGATTAGTGTGACATCCACACCAATCATGTCCAATTATCTTCGCGGCCTATCCGAATATTCCTACGAAGATGTAACGATGATTACTAGACTAATGACGGAATACTATACCGTCGTTGTACCGAAGGATTCTAAGTATCAAACGTTAGAAGATTTATTAAATGATATAAAAGCCGATCCAAAAGCTGTGGCGATTGGCGCTTCTGGGGACGATCAGCTTCCGTTTGCTCTTTTAGTTGACGCAGTGGGTGGAGATGCGAAGGCAATTAATTTTATCTCATATGAAGGCGGCGGAGAAATAACAAATGCTCTGTTAAATGGTGACCTTGCTGCTGCTATGTCTGGGATCAGTGAATTTACCACTCAAATTGAAGCTGGCGAATTCCGTGCTCTTGTTGTAACGAGTGAGGAAAGACTTGGCGGTGTCATGCAGGACGTTCCAACTGCTGTTGAACAAGGCATAGATGTTACTTTTGGTAACTGGCGCGGACTGATGGGTCCACCAGATATGCCTGAAGAAGCTGTAGCGTATTGGGAGAATGTCATCGAAAAGGCGCTTCAGACTGAAACTTGGAAGGATTTAGCGGAAAAGAATCAATGGGAAACCACTTTTATGAAGGGTGAAGAATTCCAAAACTATTTAGATGAGGCAAATGAGGCTTATAAAGAAGGATTGGAAAAAACAGGTCAGCTTAAAAGATAATAGATAGTTAAACGTTTGTAAAAACATGAAAAAGAGGTGGTCATTTGAATAAGAATATCATTTCAGGAGTGGTGGTCTTAGCCTTTGCCGTAGTGTATACCGTTATGGCCTTCCGCTTACCGCCACCCGCATCAGGATCAGTGGTAATCGGACCATCTGTCTTTCCGGGAGCTATCGGAATTCTTTTAATTGTTACATCCGTAATCCTTGTCATTTCTGGATTTCTAGAGAGACGTCAAGATAAAGCCAAACAAGCAGCAAAGGATGGTTCAAAAGAGGAAGGAGAACCACAGGATAAAAAGAAGGTTTTCCTTCTTTCTCTTTTCCTGCTTGGGTATGTAGTTTTGTTTGTTCCATTAGGATACTTAATTTCTACTGCTCTTTTTATCTTAAGTGTCACGATGTATTTGGATCGAAAAGCATGGATTAGAAATGTGATTTATTCATTAGCCTTCCCCATTACCGTCTATTTTGTCTTTGATCGTGTGCTCTCAGTTTATTTACCGTTAGGTCCATTAGGTTAGGAGGTGGCTGTTAATGGATATCTTCTCCAATATCATCACAGGATTTAGTGCCGTATTATCATTGGAAACGCTAGCCTTTGCTTTTCTGGGGGTCTTGATAGGAACATTAACTGGGATACTCCCTGGAATCGGTCCGATTACAGCCATAGCTCTACTTATTCCTTTGGCCTATGGAATGGAACCAATGAGCGGTCTGATTATGCTGATTGGAATCTATTATGGCTCCATGTACGGGGGCTCAACCACAGCGATTCTTGTAAAAACTCCGGGAGAAGTTGCTTCGATAGTTACGACGCTGGATGGCTATGAAATGGCTAAACAGGGGAAAGCAGGCAGGGCTTTATCTGCGGCAGCGATTGGTTCTTTTATAGCGGGAACCCTTTCCACAATTGGACTGATGCTTCTTGCTCCAACTTTAGCTAAAGCTGCCTACTATTTTGGCTCTGCCGAGTATTTTCTCCTGATTGTTCTAGCGATGACGATGGTGTCCAGTCTAACGACCGGCTCTGCTTTAAAAGCTTATATTTCAACCTTATTTGGCCTATCGATTGCAATGGTTGGCATTGACCTGCAAACAAGTGTCCCGCGCTATACGTTTGGCATCCCCAACCTGTTAGACGGAATTGATTTTGTGCTTATCGCGATTGCGCTTTTTGCAATCCCAGAAGCACTTGAAAATATGGCGAGGAAGAGCAAATCTCGTAAGATGGACCTGCAAAATTTTAAAGGCTCCAAGTGGATGACGCGCGAGGATTGGAAAAGGTCTGTTGGTCCATTTGGAAGAGGTTCTGTATTAGGGTTTTTAATCGGAGTTCTTCCAGGCGTCGGCCCGTCTTTAGCTTCGTTTTTATCTTATGGAATGGAAAAAAAGCTGTCAAAGCATCCTGAGGAATTCGGCAAAGGAGCCATTGAAGGCGTATCAGGTCCAGAGGCAGCCAATAATGCCGGAGTGGGTGGGGCACTAGTGCCATTATTTACTCTCGGTATTCCCGGATCCGCAACGACTGCACTTTTAATGCTGATTTTTATGATGTACGGCCTCCAGCCTGGCCCTGGAATGTTTGATTCGAACCCGACGCTCCTATGGGCGATTATTGCCAGTATGTATATTGGAAACATCATGCTGTTAGTATTAAATCTTCCGTTGGTAGGAGTGTTTGCCTCCCTATTAAAAATACCGACCGTTCCTCTTTTTGTTGGAGTGGTTTCCTTTTCAGTACTAGGCGTTTATGGCATTAACTTTAACCAGTTCGATTTGTTCTTGTTATTCGGATTTGGACTTGTCGGATATGCGATGCAGCGCTTCGGTTTTCCGCTTGCTCCTGCTGTAATGGCCTTAGTTTTAGGTCCGTTATTAGAGCAAAATTTCCGCCGCAGTATGGAAATCACAAATGGCAGCCTGTTAACATTCGTAGAAAGACCAATTTCCCTGGTAATCAGTATCCTGATTGTTTTGATCGTATTTGTACCAATATTAAAAACTTTACTAAAGAATAAGAGAAATAAAAAAGAACACATAGATGCTAATATTGACAAACAGGCATAAAACGCTGCAACTGATAGAATACGATTCTTCGAAAAGAAGAGTCGTTTTTTGTGAAACAGAGGGACGGTTCTTCTGTTTCATCCTTCCTCGTCAGGCGAGAACTCTCCCTATGTTTATTCTGAAACACAAGGAACCGCCCCTGTTTTTTATGGGGCAGCGAAGGATTTACTCTCGGTTACGAAGGGATTACTCTCGGCAGCAGAGGATTTAGTCTCGGTAGCAGAGGATTTACTCTCGGTAGCGGAGCAATTACTCTCGGTAGCGGAGGATTTACTCTCGGTAGCGGAGCAATTACTCTCGGAAGCGTAGGATTTACTCTCGGTAGCGAAGGATTACTCTCGGCAGCGTTGGCGATACATCGGGACGGTTCTTCTGTTTCATCCTTCCTCCTTACGCAAGAACAATCCCTATGTTTGCTCTGAAACACAAGAACCGTCCCCGTGTTTCTGAAACACAAGAACCGTCCCCGTGTTACACTCTTTTGGGAATGAGGTTAGGGAGAGATGGCTGTCTTTTATCTAATTTTGATTGATGTGATATTGCCCGTTTTTATTCTGATTGGGGCAGGGGCCTTTTTACACAGAAAATATACTTTTGATCTCAATACGTTGTCGAAATTGACCACCTATTTTTTAATTCCTGCAATCAGTTTTGTCAATATATACGAAAGTGACATTAGGGGACAAACCATGCTGATTACGATCGGGTTGCTCACTTTGCATAACGCCTGCTTAATCCTGTTATGTTCAGCGACGGCTAAAGCTGCTAAATTTGAAGCAAGCCTGTCCTCCACTTTCAAAAATAGTATAGTGCTTATTAATGCCGGAAATTATGGGCTACCGGTCAGCCAATTAGTGTTTCAATCTAATCCGCTGGGAGCTTCGATTCAGGTGATCGTCCTCCTGTTTCAAAATTTCCTTAATTACACTTAAGGTTTGATGAATTGTATATCAGCCAAAAATACAGCCACTGCCTCCATGATAAAGGAACTTGTAAAAAACCCGATTATTTTTACTTCTATATTAGGTCTAGTTTTAAATATAATGTCAGTCGACATCCCAAGTGTGATATGGGGTCCAGTCGAAAATATAGCCAATGCTTTTATTGCGATTGCCCTGGTTACACTTGGTGCTCAGAGTGCCTATTTAAAATTAAACCGGGTTACGTTCCCGCTCGTTCTGAGTCTCATTGGAAGACTTATTGTATCTCCCGTAATAGCCATGATTTTCTTATGGATTTTTGGCATAAGCGGGACGGTGGCACAAGCTTTGTTTATTGCAAGCTCTTTTCCGAGTTCAAGGAATAGTGCTTTGTTTGCTTTGGAATATAATCATCACCCCGACCTCGCAGCCCAGATTGTGTTAGTCTCGACATTACTTAGCAGTTTAACAGTCACAATTGTTGTGTATGTATCGAAGATTTTGTTTTGAGGATTAAGATACAAAAAGCAGCCCTGTCAGGTACTCGTCAGGCTGCTTTTTATAGTCTGTACTTTTTATTCGACTCTTGATATCTGCATATTCTCATCGGCACTCGAACCGTAAACTGCAGGGACAGGGACATCAAGCAGTCGAAGATACACTGTTAGCTGTCCCCTATGATGGTACCAATGATTTAGCAACAATGTACGAACCATTTCTATTCGCGGTGCCTCCATGATTACGAAACCTTGATGGGTAAGCTTCCATGTCTCCATGAGGCCGGCCTCTCCCCATTTGAGAAATTTGTTTTCAACCGTTTTTATGTGTTTGTCCATCGTTGATAAAATCACATTCAAAGATGTTACTTTAGGCAGGGGAACGACTGGGACTTCGCGGACCGGTTCATCAAAAAACTCTGCTAAACCTCCAGGTACATCGGCGGTATGAAAAGCCAATTGACCCAATGACATAGATTTTTGATGCGGCTTCCAGGATAGTCTGTCTTCCGGCACCCTTTCGAGAACTCTCTTAGTCGCTTCGGATTCCCGTTTCAGTTCTGCGATCAACAAGTCAGATATTTTCATAAGAACTCCTCCTTATAAACGTAGTTAAGGTAACCATACTATAACGATAAATTAGATATTTCTTTTCGATTGCTAAAAAATAGTATGGTGCGATCGCACAGCGTTATTACTTTTGATTTAACCGTTACGATTGTTCTATATTTGTCGAAGATATTATTTTGAGAAGCAAGGAAAAAGTTATTTGACATATTTATATCATTAAGGATATTATAGACTTATTAAGTCTATAATTAGAAGGTGAGAAAGTGAAGTATTCTAAAGCAACTAATTATGCCCTCCACACAATTGTTTATTTGGCTCTATTACCAAGTGGAAAAACAATAGGGGTAAAGCCTTTGGCTGAAGTTCAAAAGGTGTCACCTACGTACCTTTCTAAAGTATTAACTACTTTAGTTAAAGCTGGTTTTATTGAATCAGTTACAGGAGTGAACGGTGGATATAAATTAATGAAAGATGTAAAAAGTATCACGTTTTTAGATATCATACATGCAATTGAAGGAACCACTTCAATGTTTAATTGCAGTTTAGATAATAATGTTCACGATAGACAAAATTGCTTAATTGAAAAAGTCATGAATGAAGCTGAACAAAAAATGGAAAATTATCTAAGTTCTCAAACGATTGAACATGTAGTACAACAGGTTAATGAAAAAATGATACATCAGATAAATTCCGCAGCCAATTAATTTTTTTTAATCCGATTATAGATTATAAATATCTTTAATATCTTTAATATCCTTAAAAATTAAATGAGGTGAAAAAATGATTTTAGATTGTGCAATTATAGGTGGCGGTCCTGCCGGATTGAATGCTGCTCTTGTATTAGGCAGAGCTAGAAGAAAAGTGATCCTCTTTGACAATGATCAGCCGAGAAATGCTGTTACACATGAGTCGCACGGATTTATTACGAGAGATGGTGTTTCACCAAAAGCGTTCAGAGACTTGGCTCATCAAGATATAAGGAAATATCCATCGGCAGAAATTAAAAAATTGAAAATTGCAGAAGTAAAAAGAGAGAGTAGTTCTTTGTTTAAGCTAGTAACTCATGAAGGTACATCCTATTTAAGCAGGAAAATTATCATTGCAACTGGCCTTAAAGAAAGCTTGCCTAATGTAAATGGGATTCGAGATTATTATGGAAAGAGTCTATTCAGTTGTCCTTATTGCGATGGCTGGGAATTAAGAGAACAACCTTTGGTACTTATCGCTGAAAACCAAAATGCTTCCCATTTGGCTAAGATGATTTATCAATGGAGTCATGACTTAGTTATTTGTACCAATGGCAACAAAATCATTTCAGAAACAGATGAGCAGTTACTGAAGAAAAAAGGGATTCGTATTAAGGAAGAACGAATCATTCATTTAAGTGGTTCAGATGGGAAATTAGAAACTGTGGTGTTTGAGGACGGTACCGAAATCAACCGATCAGGGGGTTTTGTTACGACTGAACTTAAGCCGGCCAATGATTTTGCACATTCACTGGGGTGTGAAGTGAATAAAAGCGGCGGAATTATCGTTGACGCTTTAGGCAGGACGAATGTTGATGGTGTATATGCAGCAGGAGATACAACTTTAGCTGGTCCTTCACAGTTAATCATCGCGGCTAGTGAAGGGAGTCGTGCTGCAGCTGGAGTCAATTATGATTTGACGATGGAAGAATTTAAATAAAACAAGAATAACAAAAAAATATGGACATGACAGTACAGTTGAATAAATCCTACTCAATTTAAATCAGAAAGATCGTCACTGCATGGTGGTCGATCTTTTTTCTTTTGTAATTTATTTCAGAAAATTGCGATAAGGACTGGAATATTATGTTAATATTAAATTATGGATCTTTAAATAAAGTAAACACAGAGAAACTAAAAAATAGATTGGTAGACTAAACGGGTGCTTTAATTCAGTAAGGGTGCTAAAGCGATAGCTGCATGAGCTGCTAACTGACTTTTTTCAATAAGAAAGAGAGGAGTGCGAAGGTTCATGGGAAAAAAGAAGAAAAGAAACCATATCCCCTTTCGTTTGAATATTTTATTCTTTTGTGTGTTTTTGTTATTTTCTATGCTCATTTTTAGATTAGGCGTTGTCCAAATCGTGAATGGGGAAGCATATTCGAAGAACATTGAACGGACAGAAGAAATTACAGTAAATAATTCTGTACCGCGGGGGAAAATGATCGATCGAAATGGGAAAGTAATCGTTGATAATATTCCGCTCAATGCGATTACGTACACGCAGGCCCAATACGCGGATCAAAACGAGATGCTTGAGGTAGCGAAGCGGTTGGCACTGCTCATTGAAAAAGATACGAAAGGGTTAACCGAACGTGAAAAGAAAGATTTTTGGTTAATGTCGTATCCAGAAGAGGCTGAAGCTCTCATCACCGATCAAGACAGACAAGATCTAAAGGATAAGAAAATTGATAGTCTATATCAAGTTCAATTAGAAAGAGTAACAGAAGATCATATCAAGTCACTTACAAAGGAAGAACTCGAAGTCGCTGCGATCTACTTTGAGTTTATTGGCGGCTATGCTCTTACTCCACAAATTGTAAAAAATGAAAATGTTACGGCAGAAGAATTTGCAGTTGTGAGTGAAAACTTAGAAGCTCTTCCAGGTGTAGATACGACTACCGACTGGGAAAGATACTATGCATTTGGTGATACACTGCAATCTTTGTTAGGCAAGGTAACGTCAGCTGAAGAAGGAATACCTCGTGAAGAATTAGATTATTATACATCACGAGGCTATAGTTTAAATGACCGCGTCGGAAAAAGTTATTTAGAAAAAGTGTATGAAGATCTCTTGCATGGGCAGAAGGCGAAGGTTAAAACCGTTACTGATAATAATGGAAACATTATTGATACAGAAGTGATTTCTGAAGGGGAACGAGGTAAAGACCTAATCCTGACGATTGACATGGAGCTGCAGCAAAAGGTTGAAAAAATAATTGAAGAAGAACTAATTGCTAAGAAAAATAATTATTCGGATACCGATTACTTAGATCGTGCATTTGTTGTGATTATGGATCCTTACACAGGTGAAATATTGACGATAGCAGGAAAACTGTATCAAAAGAATGAACAAACCGGCAAAATGGAGATGCAGGATTTCGCATTAGGAAATATATCTACTTCCTATGTAATGGGTTCCTCAGTTAAAGGGGCAACCGTACTAGCAGGGTATGAGGAGGGAGTCCTCCCGGTTGGAGGAAGGTTAGATGATGAAGTGATTCAAATTTATAAAACTCCACCAAAAAGTACTTATGGAGGAGCTCTTGGACCTATTGATGATCTAAGAGCTATCCGCAGATCTTCAAATGGATTCATGTATAAAATTGCAATTGGGATCGGTGATGGTCATTATCAGTACAACCAGCCATTGCCTTTACGAAAAGATTCTTTAGATATTTTTAGAAGGAATTTTGCCCAGTTTGGTCTTGGCGTTCCAACGGGGATTGATTTACCAAACGAGCAAGTCGGATATAAAGGTGAATTTGGGGCTGGTTTTGTATTAGACTTTTCAATTGGGAATTATGATTCATTTACTCCGCTGCAAATGGCCCAATATGTGTCGACAATTGCAAATGATGGCTATCGGATGAAACCTCAGTTAGTTAAAGAAGTTAGAGAACCTATATTAGACCAAGATCATTTGGGGCCGATTCTAGACACCTTTGATCCTGTTGTCTTAAACCGTTTAACCATGTCACCAGAAGAAATTGATCAGGTACAGCTTGG
The DNA here is from genome assembly GCF_900207585.1 of Bacillus oleivorans. Lineage (GTDB taxonomy): Bacteria > Bacillota > Bacilli > Bacillales > JC228 > Bacillus_BF > Bacillus_BF oleivorans. The sequence goes on from NZ_OAOP01000003.1 coordinate 127,494, forward strand.
TTTTTATCAGGTAATGAATCATCCAGAAGGAACAGGACGTTCATTTATGGGCCTTCCTTATCAGCCAGCAGGAAAGACAGGAACAGCTGAGACATTTATTTATGACCCAGAGTTAGAAAGAGTTGTTCCGACTACTAATATTTCATTAGTCGGCTATGCACCTTACGAAAATCCTGAAATTGCAATTGCTGTTGTTGTTCCATCAGCTTATCAGGGTACAATCAAGACTGGACACAATATGAATTTAGATATCGGCAAAAAAGTATTCGATACTTATTTTGAATTAAAAAAGAGTCACAGCATTAAAAATGATCCTGTTCAAGGCATTGAAAATATTGAAGAAGTACAAGAAGGACAACAAACAATTCGAGAAAAAAATGAACAAGGAATGGCTGAAGAAGATACCACTCAAGAAGAGACCGAAACACCTTAAGATGGATTATGAACGAGTGTTTTGCACTGACTTTTCCACTTATTAGGGCGATGGAAGAGGGAACTTGGTAACCCTCTTCCAGACATATATAACCCAATATGCTTTATTTTGTTAACCTTTTTTAGCAGGATTCTAGTTTAATAAAGGTTAAATCATAGATACTCGTCAAAGTAATGACCATAGTGACTCCTAATTTAATGCACCATCATTTCATGGGCAATGTCATGGCCATCCATTTCTGATGGGTAGTAGGTAGGCCAGTTTTTGACTTGATCCAATAAAGCTTCACGGTCCTCACCCCAATACAGATGGAAGTGATCAGATGCATTCGGATAGATGCTATGATCACTAAATTGAATATACTGAGGAAGTCCTTCAGCTTTTTTTGCTAGTTTAAATATGTATCTTACTCCTCTATTTCCCGCATCATAGGTTAGAATTTCGTAACCATTATAGGTATACTCACCAGAATATTCTTCTCCATTTTTGAAGAACGTTACAGTATCCTCTTGAATTACGATACGGTCAACCTCTGTTTGATACCCTTCATTATAATACTTCTTATATTCTTCAGCTGTCATGTCACCTTCATGTTCTGCTTTATAAGCAAATACCTCGTCAAGCGTACCATCTTGTAGATATGGATATACAGATTGCCAGTCTCCTTCCCAATCGGAGAGTGAACGATCCTTCACTTGGCTGTCTTCAAAATAGCCATCATAAATTTTCTCTGTTTCTTCATCATGTGCATGATTGTGATTGTGATCGTGTTCACCCTCATGTGTGTGACTTTCAGATGTTTGCTCTTGCTTTTCAACTGATGAGGGTGATGTTGTTTCATTATCAGCAGACTCGCCTTCAGATGGACCTGAAGTCTGACACCCTGCAAGCAGTAAACTGATAGCAAATAAGCTTAACCCTTTTGCAAATGAAATCTTCATTTATAACACTCCTTTTTTTTTTGTAAATCGTAATCATTACGATTTACATTTTACATATACCTTGTGTGAACGTCAAGGAAAAATGTACCGATTTAAACCTTAACTATTTCATTAAAGGTTCACTAACACTACGGGGAATTAGTTGAATCTCCAAACGGTGATTTTGACTTTAATAGTCTGAGCTTTATTGAAGTTTTAAACTATTGGCAGGGTTTATTTAGAAGAATGGGTACAAGCAAAATGTTTACAAACCATTTCTAATACAGAAATCCATTCATGGAATAATATGTTAAAATTGTATGTAAATTAATATCGATTCCAGGTGATGCGATAAAAGATATCGAAAATAAGGAAGATACCAAGAAATATCTAAAACAAATTTAAAAGACATGCGAAAACATGTCCTTTTTAACCGGTAGCGTTAATTCAAACTAGATTTGGCCTATTTGTTGAAGTTATTGCTAAAGGTTCAGTTTAGTAAAAGAAGGTCTTTATGCTATCTTTAAAGAAAAATATGAGTATTCTTAAATTTGAGAGTTGGGGTTAAAAGTGATTAAAGCTGTGATATTTGATTTAGATGGAACTTTACTAAATAGAGATGATTCAGTAAAAATATTTATAGATAGGCAATACGAAAGATTAAATAAACAGGTAGGACATATCTCTAAAGAGAAGTATGTGACAAGATTTATAGAATTGGATAAGCGAGGGTATGTTTGGAAAGATAAAGTTTATCAACAGTTAGTCGATGAATTTAATATCGATGGATTAACTTCGGAAGAACTACTTCATGATTACATCAATGAGTTTAAGAACAGTTGTGTTCCTTTTGATAATCTAACTAAAATGTTGAGAGAATTGAAAAGCAGCAATTGTCTTTTAGGATTGATTACAAATGGGTATGGACAATTCCAAATGAATAACATAAAGGCTTTAGGCATTGAAAAGTATTTTGATGTTATCTTGGTATCTGAATGGGAAGGTATAAAAAAGCCAGATCCTGAAATATTTTACAGAGCTATTAAAAAACTTAATATATCACCTAATGAAAGCATATTTATGGGGGATCATCCAGAAAATGATGTTAAAGCCGCCCAAAAGATTGGGATGAAAGGAATTTGGAAGAAAGATTTCCAATGGAATAATGTCGATGCAGATTACATCGTTGAAGATCTGGCAGAAGTTCCTTTAATTATTGCCAATCTAAACAAACAACTAAACTAAAAATCCTAGTTTAAATCGCTATTCTAATTTCATAGGAGTTACCTTCCCTGCCCTGCTTTATGAGTGGGCATATTTCCAGCCTTAATTTATCTCCATTTAAGTTTATTTCTGAATTTTGTTTTATCACGATTTGCAAATTTATAATGATATTCGTCTTCAACAAACGGGGGCAAGAGCTTAACAACAACGGGCTTTGCAACCCTTTTTTCTTATTGTTCTAACGGAGCAGATTAGCTTAAGAAGGGATACAAATATCTTGGTAAAGTTAGGGGGAGATCTGGATGAATAATCATATAAAAAAAGAAATAACACTACTATTGATTTTACTGGGGTCAATCTTGGCTTTATTCATTATTGGATTTACATTGTACTCTTTAATAAAACCAGATTATCACGGTGTAATCAGGTCCATAGATGGTACAAAGTTGACTGTTTCACCAATTAAAATGGACCCTGAAGTTGACTATATTTTTCCCGAGTTTCACTTTAATCAAGATACAAACATAGTTGAAAATGGTCACAAATTGAGCGAATTAGCAAATAATCAAGAAGTAAAGATTTGGGTGGAAATGAAAAATGAAAAGGAAGTTGCAACTAAAATAAAAATTATTAATAAATAATCTGATTGCAGCTCTGGTTTGACCGTTTTGACCAACGGAACTGTAGTATTTTATAAAAAATGAAACAATAAAATGATCAAATCGTATTTTGGGTAATGATTTGATTTTTTGAGGAGTGATCTTTTAAATGGCCGTTGGTATAATTCTAATAATTAACGGTGTTATTATGCTAATAAACCCGTCTATTATATGGTTCATAACGGAGAGTTGGAAATCAAATGACTTTGCGGAACCATCCATTTTGTACATATGGTCAACACGTTTCGGTGGGATAATATCGACTCTGTTAGGCATCGTCTGGATTGTTAAATATTTTCGTTCCAAGAAATGATATTAATAAAATTTAAGGTTGCTAGACAAAAAAGGTCGTCAGAATAGACGATCTTTTTTATTTTTCCATCCTTTTCATAAACTCGCAGTTCATGACTGGAATATCATGTTAAAATTGGTTTACTCAATCTCAAACTCACGATACAGGTAATTTGAAATAAAAAATTCAGCAGGTAATGTGGAAAAGGAGTTGCTTCCAATTAAAACTAAAATCAATGATCGATTTATCTATTTTTTGATTGAACCAAATGTAGTTTTAGCTTATCGGATTGAAACACACAATTATATAACGGTTTCGGATTTGCGTGACATGAACAAGTGTGAGACATTTGAAATCAATGATAGAGATGATTTTGAAACGTTTAATCATCATGAAAGACAGGGAGATGAAGGAAAAGCGTTCTTTGTAAATCAGGAAGATATGAACAAGATGGTGGAGGAAATAAATAAACATATTCAAAAATATCGACATTTAAAGGGGCTGGGGAATCAATCAGGTGCGGTTCATATCGTTACTTCAGAATCTGCAGCCGGTTCTTTAAGAGTAAGTCTTGAAAGACCAAAGACTGTAATTGGATTTCCAGAATCCTTTTCGATTGGACCATTATGGAAATTACATGAGAAAATAGGCCAATCATATCGAAATGAATGGTTATTTGAAAATATTAATTATGAGCAGGAAAATTATGAATATGAAAATAAATTTATCAATACATTGCGTGAGATTGAGGATATAGCAAATAATGTTCCAATCTATATTTGGTATGGGAATAATGCTGATGAACAAACAGGTCTCCGTTTTTTCCTCTATTTATTGAGAGAAAAGACAAATGAGATTTTTCTTATGAACGCAACTGAACTCTATGAGAGATATGGTACTAACGAAGAAGAGCAACCTTATCTCCATACAAGTCAAATGGAGCCAAAAAATTTAAGACTGTTCTATGAAAATAACAACGAGAAGAAACCATTATCCGATAGAGAGCGTATGCAATTTAATCAGGAATGGGAAAAACTATCCGAAACAAAAGAAGTTTTACGTTTATGGATAGACGATGAAATTAAAGGTGTACCAGAATATCATTATGATTCACTAATCATCGAAACAATAGAAAAGCTACACCATAAGCAAGGAACGAAAGATTATATCAAGACCGGAAGCGTGATAGGAGAAATTTTGACACAAATGGATGCGTATATAAATATTTTCTTTTTAGAATATCGGATTCGGCATTTAGTATACAGTGGAGTACTCGCGTTAAAGGGAATACCCAAATCAATGAGACATTATAGTGTAAAACTTCGGTGATTCTTTCCCTATTAGGTTTTTGAGTTAACGGGGGCGTTGATCGAAGAATGATGAAGTAATTGAACTAATGGAGCATTAGTTAAAGAAAATAGGATTGTAATACAGGCTGCATGTATTATTGTAAGAGGCACACTTAAAAGGTGGAATGAAGATGAGAAAAGTAGGGGTTTTTGTAGGAGTGACAGCTGGAATCTTTAGTATGTTTTTATGGGTTGTATTTAGTTTTTTTAATCCTTACTCTACTCCATCTGCTGAACCTACTTTAAACACTTTTGTAACACTGTTTCTTCCTGCCTGTCTAGCAATCTTTGCATCATTAACCTCTAAGAAATTCTTAATGTTAGCTGCTTTTTTATGGTCATTACCAATTAGTTACTATGTATTGCTTACTCCCAGTATTTTTGCATTGTTTGGAGTTACTTGTATTTTATATTTTCTTAGTTTTCTTTTGCTGCTTTTTACCAAAGACCATAATTTGAATGTGTAGGAGGATTCCAAGATGAACTGCACCCCAAATGTTAGACACTAACTAACATTTGGAGGTGCATTTTTTTATGGCAGAAAGTTAAAGTTTAATATAATGAAAGTTTTAAAAAAAAAATGATGTGTAACCTTTTATATGCTTTATCCGTTTTTACAGTGAAAAAAGAAATGTAGAAGGAGGATGAATTTTTGGACCCAAACATTATTAAGCAACAAATAAATAGTTGGTATCACGAGTACAGTAATGACATTTTTAGATATGTCTTTTTTATGATAGGTGATCGGGACCAGACAAATGATATTTTACAGGATACTTTCCTCCGTGCATACAGCCATTATGAATCCTTTAACGGAGAAAATGTAAAAAGCTGGCTTTTTAAAATAGCTCGAAACTTAACTATTGATTTTATAAGAAAGAAAAAACCTAGTTCTTCTATTTCTAATTTGTTTCCAGCCTTTAAAGCCATTGAGAAAACACCTGAAGACATTACGATATTTAATGAATTTGAAAGGCAATTATTTATTTCATTGAATCGGATTAAACGTTCATATAAAGATGTCATTATTTTAAGGAAAATTAAAGAAATGTCTATCAGTGAGACCGGAAGAATTTTAGGTTGGAGTGAAAATAAAGTCAAGGTTAATTTGTTCAGAGGGATGAAAGCGTTAAGAAAGGAACTAGAAAAGGAGGGATATCATAATGAAACGATTTAATGCAGAAATGAATGAGTATGATCAAGATTTTAAATCTATGAAAAATCAGATTAACATGACTGAAGAAGAACAACATTATATTTTGCATCAAATCAATACTAAAATAGAAGGAAGATTACTAAATACAAAGAAATCACCTGATAAATGGAAATATTACATTGCATTAGCAGCAACCTTCCTTGTATTAATCATAGTATCAGTACCTTTTCTAAGTAATGTTTTGGAAGAAGGAACAGGTCTTTTTGAACATAATACGACAGCTGAAGAAATGGTTGAAAAGCATTATGAAGCTTATAACAACAAGGACTTTGATACTTATTATGATATGATGAGTAAACGATTAATGGAGCAATTTGAAGAATCGTATATTTACGATTACCCTTCCGTTAGATATCGACTTATAAAATCATGGGAAAGGAATTGGAGACCTGTTGAAGTTATCAAAATTGAAGAACAAAGCGGAGGAACCGAAAAGGGTACAATTGTAGCTGCAACGGTGCATTATCCAAAGTGGGGCACTAGTCCTGAATCAACCATCATCATGACTTATAAACTGATCAAAGAAAATGGAGAATGGAAATTTGATGAAGTCATTAGTGACGAAAAAATTCAATAGAGATTTTATTTGATTGATGAAAAGATCATACATTAACTGTGGCTTTGTTACTGTCTGGGAAGGAGCGTTAATTCAAGGATTAACGCTATTTTTTGTTGAAAATGTTTGAGCTTATGGAGCAGGATATTTCAATAATTTCCCGAATTCTTTAAAGATCAATATTTGGGAAAAAGGAAGGTGGATGGCATGTTGAAATTATTTGAGTACAACTGGCAGGTACGCAAAGATTGGTTTGACTGGTGCGACCAAGTGCACGAGGAAGAGTTGCTGAAGAAACGGATAGGTGGTCCGGGAAGCATTCTTTATACGCTGTTTCATATTGTGGAGTGCGAGTACGCCTGGATCAGCGCATTGCAAGGAAAGCCGATGCCTGAAGAGCCTCCGTTTGAGGACTATGCGGGCGTGCAAAAGTTAAGAGAGTATTCAGCACATTGCCATGAGGAAATCGCTCCTTTCATCTACACTTGGAATAGCGACATGGAAACTCGCATTTTGTCTGACCAAAACGCCAAAGGCGAATGGGAGACCTTCCAATACGGGGAGGTTATGCGACATGTTATAGCCCATGAGATCCACCACATCGGTCAATTGTCTATATGGTCGCGCGAAATTGGAAAGCAGCCCGTTACTGCAAACTTGATTCGCAGGGGATTGTTCGAAAATTACTCATAATTAAAAAGCCTTAGAAGATTAATTTATTCTTCACAAGGCTTTTTTTATGTAATTTTATAAAGGCGGCTTATGAATCGTCCCTTCCTGGAAAAACTCTTTCATCATATGGCGGGCATAACCCATGGCTTGGCTAAACGTGATTTTGGCAGGGAGAGGTGCTTCGTCCGCATCGACCACAACATCTATAATACAGGGTTTCGTTTCTTGGACAGCCTTACTTAAAGCGGGTGGTAATTCTTCTGGTTTTTCTACCCTATAGCCGATACCGCCGCATATTTCTGCATATTTGGCATAATCGGGGTTGTGGAGATTGGTGCCGAACTCCGCATTTCCCATCACTTCTTGCTCAAACTTAATCATCGCGATTTTATGATTATTTAAAATAACGACGACCATCGGCAGATTATATTTTACGGCTGTAACAAAATCGTTCATCATCATTTGAAATCCGCCGTCTCCGCATACAGCGATCACCTGTTTATCAGGATAAGCAATCTTGCCTGCAATCGCGCCTGGCAGGCCGCAGCCTAATGTGGCGAGCCAGCTGGAAATGATAAATTGCTGATTGGTCATGTTAAAATATCGCGCCATCCAGACGGTGACATTCCCGACATCGACGGAAAGGACCGCATCGTCTTTAGTTACTTTTTGAAGTTCGTTTATTACAAACTGGGGCTTGATCGGAACAGCCTCCGTTTGAGCTTTTTCTTGCAGTTTTATTCGCCACTCTTGCAGGTGTTGCTGGCATGTTTGAAGGAATTGCGGGTCGCTCGCTGGCTTTAACATCGGCAGCAGCCGAGTGAGTGTTTCCCCCGCATCACCAGCCATTCCCACATCAACGGGATAGCGTTTTCCGATTTGGGTCGGATCCTTGTCAATCTGGATCGTTTTGAGTCCATCAGGCAGGAAACCAACAAACGGGAAGGAGGTACCAATCATAATAAGGGTATCAGCTTCTTCCACTGCTAAGGTTGCTGGCTTCGTCCCAATCAAACCAAGCTGTCCTAAGTTATATGGATGTTCATCAGGAATGACGCCTTTGCCTGGCAGGGTTAGGATAATCGGAGCTTTTAAGATTTCCGCAAACGTGAGAAGCGTATCTTTTGCTCCTCGCGCTCCTTTACCAGCTAAAATAACAGGCTTTTTTGCCTCGTTTAAAATTTCACTGGCTGCACGGAGATCATCCTCATGTGCGATAACGGTTGACTTGGAAACAAAAGAGGTGGTCTTCAGCGCATTCCGTTCTACCTCGAATTTCGGTACATCATCTGGAATGATAAGAACGGCTGGCCCTTTTTTATCATAAGCGGTTCGAATCGCTTGGTTTAAAACGGCGGGAAGCTGTTCAGCTGACATAATGGTTTGACTATAGACGGCAACATCTTTAAACACGCTTGGTAAATCGACCTCTTGAAAAAAATCCGTTCCCATTAAGTCCGTTTCAACCTGACCGGCGATCGCAAGAACAGGGGCACCATCCAATTTTGCATCATATAAACCATTCAACAAGTGAATCGCTCCTGGTCCCGCAATCCCCATGCATACACCCAATTTCCCTGTCAATTTGGCATATGCCGCAGCTGCTAAAGCCCCGGTCTCTTCATGTCTTACTTGGATAAAATCAATTTTATCTTTAACCTTACGAAGCGATTCAATTAATGTATTGATCGAATCCCCGGGCATCCCATAAATATGGTCAACGCCCCACTCGATTAACATTTCCATCATCACATCTGCTGCTGACTTTTGAAACATAGCAATCCTCCTTTTGCATTCATATAAATGGTAGTATTTGCAATTGGAGTCAATAAAATGAATCGTGAATTGGAAAAGTTTTGAGGTGTAAAGTGTCCTGGCTATGGGGAGCTATTGGAGCAACGTTTCAATGAGTTTAACGATTTGGAGCCATTTTTAATTACATATGCATCAGAGAAATAAACTTTTATTCTCTCGACGACGTCGGGAGGCTTCTTTTATTGGGGGAATAGTATGTCAATTTTAAAACCCAAAAGATAGCGGACATACGATCCGCTATTTCCCCAAAAACCGTTATTTTGAAAGACTTATCGGACATACGATCCGTTATTTGCCGAAATTCAGCAGAAAATTGCTGGAATTTCGTTAAATAGCGGAACCAATGTCCGCTAATTTTGAAAATCGGCCAATTTGTCACAGATAACGGATCTGTTGTCCGCAAACAGCCTCCGTAATCACTACCCTCAGGCAGCAGCGGATCTGATGTCCGCAAACAAGCCCCCGTAATCACTACCCTCAGGCAGCAGCGGATCTGATGTCCGCAAACAAGCCCCCGTAATCACTTTCCTCAGGCAGCGGCGGATCTGATGTCCGCAAACAAGCCCCCGTAATCACTTTCCTCAGGCAGCGGCGGATCTGATGTCCGCAATCAGCCCCCGCAATCACCACCCTCAGGCAGCGGCGGATCTGATGTCCGCAAACAAGCCCCCCGCAATCACTTCCCTCAGGCAGCGGCGGATCTGATGTCCGCAAGTACCCACGTATCGCTACCCTCCAAGGAAGTAGCGGACATACGATCCGCTATTTCTCAAAAAACCGCTATTTTGAAAGACTTATCGGACATACGATCCGTTATTTGCCGAAAGTCAATAAAAAATTGCTGGAATTTCGTTAAATAGCGGAACCAATGTCTGCTAATTTTGAAAATCGGCCAATTTGTCACAGATAACGGATCTGATGTCCGCAAACAGCCCCCGCAATCACTTCCCTCAGGCAGCGGCGAATCTGATGTCCGCAAGTACCCACGTATCGCTACCCTCCAAGGAAGTAGCGGACATACGATCCGCTATTTCTCAAAAAACCGCTATTTTGAAAGACTTATCGGACATACGATCCGTTATTTGCCGAAATTAAATTGCTGGAATTTCGTTAAATAGCGGAACCAATGTCCGCTAATTTTGAAAATCGGCCAATTTGTCACTGATAACGGATCTGATGTCCCCAAGCCCCCCGTAATCACTTCCCTCAAGCAGCAGCGAATCTGATGTCCGCAAGCCCTCCGCAATCACTACCCGCAACGCAGAAAGCGACCACTTTCTAGTAAACTTTTCTTTATTGCATTAAAGTCCTGAACAATCGAAAATTTAAAAAAATTGTTGAATTTAAAATTTGTAATGTTGTATACTTGTATTACAACTTTGGTAAAGCGCTTTCATCAACAAAGAGATCAAACTTATAGGGGGAGAAAAACTAATGAAAAAGCATTTATTTTTAGTATTAACTTCAATTTTAGTTCTTCTTTTAGCCGCTTGTGGGGGAACAGGCAGCGGTGATGGAGGAGAGAAGAAACAGCAATTCCTTACAATTGCAACCGCTTCCTCAGGAGGTACTTATTATCCAATCGGTGTTGGAATGGGGAACCTTTGGACTGAAAAGCTGCAAGGTGAAGGGATTAAGGCTACAGGTCAATCTTCTGCAGGGTCTGTAGAGAATATTGACTTATTGAGAAAAGGTGAAGCACAGCTTGCTATTTTACAAGGTTTGATTGGAGCACAAGCTGTTGCCGGATCTGGAAACTTTGAAGGAAATGCTTATGAGGATTTACGTTCAATTTCAATGCTATGGCCAAACGTTGAACATTTTCTTATGATGAACGATAAGGTTTCAACTGGAACGATTTCCGATATTGAAGGTACAACATTCTCAGTAGGACCGCAAGCAAGTGGTACAGAACAATCTACACTTGTAATGATGGAAGGTATTAACTTAACAAAAGAAAATATTAAACCTGAGTATTTAGGATACGATGATACTGTTTCAGCAATGCGTGACGGAAGACTTGATGGCGGATCTGTTCCTGCCGGTATCCCAGTTGCTGCCGTTATGGATATGTATGCAAGCGGTGTGGATGCTACTGTGCTAGAAGTAACGGATGAGCAGCTTGAAGCGATTAACAATGTCTATAACACTTGGTATCGATTCGTGATTCCTGCTGGTACTTACCCAAATGTTGATAAAGATATCAACACGATTGCTCAGCCTAACTTCTTAGGCGTTACAAAAGAGCTTGACGAAGAAACGGTTTATCAATTAACAAAAACGCTATATGAAAACCTAGACTTTATGTATGGCGTTCACGATTCAGCGAAAGACATGACACTTGAAACAGCTTTAGACGGACTTCCAGCACCTCTACACGCTGGGGCATATAAGTACTTTAAGGAAAAAGGATTAGAGATCCCTGAAAACTTAATTCCGCCAGAAGCTAAGTAATAAACAATGTTACATGAAAATTGGAGGGATTCTTCCCTCCAATTTTTAAACTAAGTAGATAAAGAGATTGATTGAAATGAAAGAAGGTGGGATAGGATGTTTAAATTTAAAAAGACACCTAAAGCTGGCCAAGAAATGGATTTGGATAAAGAGGGCGGCGGCGGCATTCGTCAATTAACCGGGAAACAGGCCACTATTGCAGCTGTATTTGCCATTGGTCTATCGGTTTTTTCCATTTACGTTAATGGGTTTATGAATATTCAGGAGATTTACCGTAATGTTATTTTTCTAGGTTTCCTATTTGTTTTGGGCTTTCTTCTATACCCGGCAACAAAGAAGGGAAATCGAGAAAAGTTTTCAATTCTGGATACAATTTTGGCTGTAGTCGGACTATCTGGAGTCCTATATATCCTATTTAGTTATTCTGTGATTCACAATGTAAGAATGTCACAGGCGATTACCCAGGATTATATTTTTGCGATCATCACTGTTGTGATTTTGCTAGAAGTTGCAAGAAGAACGATTGGAATTTTTATTCCTTTACTCTCTTTTATCGCGTTGATTTATGCAGTGTATGGCCCTTCATTTCCAGGTTTGTTTGCACATGCAGGATTCTCGATTGAGAGACTCTTATACCGCATTTATATGACTACTGAAGGTGTCTTTGGTATGACATTTTCAATTGCCACTACCTATATTATTATCTTCATTCTATTTGGAGCGTTCCTGACTGCAAGCGGTGCTACCAAACTATTTAATGATTTGGCTATTGCGATTGCAGGACAACGACGTGGCGGACCAGCCCAGGTAGCCGTTATTTCTAGTGCTTTAACTGGCACATTGAGTGGTAGTGCTGTCGCCAACGTTGCAACCACTGGAACCTTTACAATTCCATTAATGAAAGGTCTTGGACTTAAGCCAAGATTTGCTGGTGCCGTAGAAGCTGCAGCATCTACTGGCGGAATGATCATGCCGCCAATTATGGGAGCCGCTGCCTTTATTATGGCTGGCTTTTTAGGAGTCAGTTACAATGTAATTATTTTAGCAGCTGTCATTCCTGCGATTCTTTACTATGCAGCTTTAATTTTTGCAATTGACATCGAAGCGAAAAAGCAAGGTCTTAAAGGGATGAGTAAAGACTCAATTCCGCAAGTGTGGGCTGTATTAAAAGAAAGAGGTCTATTATTACTTCCAATCATTGTTATTATTGGAACTCTATTATCTGGAAGAACGCCTTTGTTTGCAGGTTTTGCCGGGATTATTACAGTTATTGTTACGAGCTGGCTCACAAAAGATAAATCAAATCGTATTACGTTTAAAAAGGTCGTAGAGGCTTTAATTGATGGGGCAAAAGGAACCGTTCAGGTTGGGGTTGCCTGTGCTTCTGTAGGAATTATCATCGCGGTAGTTACGATGACAGGTCTTGGTTCTACTCTAGCCTATAACATTATTGAACTATCAGGTGGAGAATTATCCATCATCTTAGTTCTAATTATGATTACATGTATTATCTTAAGTATGGGATTGCCTTCAACTGCTCTATATATCGTAGTGGCTGTTACAGCAGCACCTGCATTAGTTGAAGCGGGCGTTAATCCAATTGCAGCCCATTTCTTTGTATTCTGGTTTGGAGCACTATCTAATGTTACACCGCCAGTTGCCTTAGCATCTTATACTGCAGCCGGACTAGCGGGGGCAGATGCAATGAAAACTTCATGGACAGCGGTAAAACTCTGTCTGCCAGGGTTTATTATCCCATTCATGATTGCTTACAACCCAATTATGGTAATGCAAAATGAAACAGGCGGAACAGCATCCATTGTAAGTGCGATACCGGTTTTATTAACAGGAATGCTTGGAGTGTTTGCACTTGCTGTAGCCGTATTTAACTTCTTCAGAACGAAGCTTAATATTTTTGAACGGATTGGTTTCTTTGCGACTGCTATTCTTTTAATTGATCCGGGTATGGTGACTGATATAATTGGTCTAGGAATTGTCATTTTATTGTTGGCGATTCATATTACTCGCTCAAAAAAATTAGATATTAAGCCGGGATCTGAAGTGGGAGCTTAAAACAGCTTAATAGCGAAAAGGAAGAATTCCATGCGTATTAAAAGAGAAAAGGTATCTAATTTGGTACTTGAAGAAATAAAAAAAATGATTAAATCAGGTGAATTTCCTCCTAACAGCAAGCTTCCGTCAGAAACAGAACTTGCCAAGATGTTTGGTGTGAGCCGCTCTCCCATTCGAGAAGCTCTTAGCGTACTGGCTGCGAGCGGCTTAGTTGAGTCAACTCAAGGCGGCGGAAGCTGGGTAAGGGAAGTCAGCCTGGCAGAAATGCTTGAGCCTGTTCAATTCGAAATGGTTGAAGTTGAGCAGGTTCAGGACTTATTAGAAATGCGGACGATCATTGAATCAGAGGCCGCTTTCCTTGCAGCAAAACGGCATAAACCTAAAGATATAGAAGATTTAGAGGAAGCTCTGGAAGCCTTTAGAAAAGTCAGTGAGGATCAATTTAAAATCGGCTATGAAGAGGATTATGCATTTCACCGTATTATTGTCAGGGCGGCATACAATCCATTTTTAACGCAAACAATGGATCATTTGTCAGAGCTCCACTTAAAAGCCATGATGTTTTCACTTGAAAAAAATCTAGGCTGGGAAGCGAAACGGCAAGAAGTCTTTATGGAGCATGTTCACATTTTTAATGCTATTAAAAACAGAGACAGCCAAGCAGCACGGGATGCCGTTATTGAGCATTTAACCAATGCCAGAATAAAGCTTGGGGATAAACGGGTTTCCAAACTTTAATTCCAAAATAAAAAGGACCGAGGTTGAAAAATGAACATTCGCAATATATTTTGTATTGGACGCAATTATGCAGCACATGCAGCGGAACTAGGTAATGCAATCCCGGAATCACCGATTCTTTTTTCAAAACCGACTCATGCTTTAGTGAAAGCAAATGGAGAGGCAGTGTCGTTTCCTAGTAATCAAGGTGAAATTCATCATGAACTCGAAATTGTCCTTTATATTGGCAAAAAGGTTTCAGATGGCTTTAAAGCGGATGATGTTGTTACGAAAATGGCACTGGGAATTGATTTTACCCTTAGAGATTTACAGTCTGAGCTTAAAAAACAAGGGTATCCTTGGCTGCGGGCAAAAGGGTTTAAAAACTCAGCGATCATTACGGATTTCTGGGATTTTCCAGGTGTAAATGCTTGTAAAGAAACCGACTTTTCCTTATTTAAAAATGGGGAACGTGTGCAACACGGGAATATCAATTTGATGATGTTTGATTTCCAGTCAATCCTCGAGCATATTCATCGAGAATTTGGTCTCGCTGAAGGCGATATTGTTTATACAGGAACACCTGAAGGAGTTGGCCCAATCGCAAATAAGGATGAATTTGTGTTAATGTGGGGAAATGAAGAAAAAGGACGTTTTATCGTCAGTTGATAAGAGGGATAAGGAGCGATCTAGATCGGTCCTTTCCTTCTAACTTTTAATGTGGACAGTCCACTAGACCTCTAGGACAGTATGGAGGAAAATAATGAAGCTAAAACCAATCAGAAAACAAAAGCGTATCTATCAAGTGATTATTGATCAAATCAAACTTGCTATTGAGAGAGGACAGATTAAACCAGGAGACAAATTGCCGTCTGAAAGAATGCTGGCCGAATCTTTACAAGTTTCCAGGACATCTGTTAAAGAAGCTGTAACTGTTTTGGAATCAGCTGGGGTTGTACATGTCAGGCCCGGGGTGGGTATGTTTTTAATCGAAGATTCCCAACAAAGTCTACTATCTAAGCTTTCCCAAGTGATTGAAGGACATAAATCGAACTTTAAAGATTTGTTAGAACTCCGGCAAGCCATTGAAGGAGATGCTGCTTTTTACGCTGCAAGCAGAATTACGGAAGAACAAAAAGAAAAACTTACATCGGTTTTTAATGATCTTGTGTTGGCTGAAGAATTAGGCGAAGTGGCGATTGAGGAAGATTTCCGTTTTCATTTTACCATCGTTGAAGCAGCCAATAATCCTGTGATGCTTGAAGTGATGAATCTCATCTCAGATAAAATGATTCATAGTTTAGCAGCAAGCAGAGAGAACTCAACAAAGAATCAAGTTTTAAATAAAGAAGTACAAACTGAACACCGCCATATTTATAAGGCTATCATGAACAATGAACCAGAGCGGGCAAGACAAGCAGCTTGGGAACATCTTCAAGGGAGTAAACAGCGTCATATCCATCTTTTAGATTAACGGAAAATGGAGTGTAAACAAAATGGACAGAGAGAGAATGATTAATTTAATAGGGGAGATTATTCCAGAGAAAAAAAGGATTTTAACCGATAAGGCGGATTTATACAGTTACTCCTATGATGCTTCTTTTGGAGTCTATGTTCCTGATGTGGTTGTTCAGCCGAAAGAAACTGAAGAAGTGGCGAAGATCATGAAGTTAGCCAACCAATATGAGATTCCAGTTTATCCGCGTGGTCAAGGCACTAGTTTAAGTGGCGGTCCTCTCCCAGTAAAAGGCGGGATTGTTCTCGACTTGTCGAGATGGGACCAAAAGCTAGAAATTGATGCGGAGGATATGGTGGCCGTCGTTTCACCAGGTGTTATTACAGGCCATATTAACGCAAAAGCGATGGAAAAAGGGCTCATCTATCCTCCAGATCCAAGCAGCTCGAATGTGGCTACGATCGGGGGAAATCTAGCCGAAAACGCTGGAGGGCCAAGAGGTCTGAAATATGGGGTTACCAAGGATTATGTAATTGGATTAGAGGTTGTAACACCTGAAGGCGAGGTTATCCGAACTGGTGGAAGAACGGTTAAAAATGTAACGGGATACGATTTGACTAAATTGATAGTAGGCTCTGAGGGAACTTTAGGGATCATAACAGAGGCGATCCTCCGTCTCTATCCGAAACCGGCAGCAAGTCAAACATTAATGGCGCTATTTGATGATTTGATCGCTTCGGGCCGAGCGATTTCGAAGGTTTTAAGCTCGGGGATATTGCCGGCAAAGATGGAATTAATGGACCAGGCATCCATCCAAGCGGTAGAAGCGTATCAGCCGCTTGGACTTCCGACTGATGTAGAAGCATTACTTTTAATTGAGTTGGATGGCCATCCAAAGGCAATTGCGGATGAAATGTTAAAGGTGCAAGAGGTCTGTAAAGAGGTTGGCGCACGGGAAGTAAAGGTTGCAACAACAGATGCTGAAGCCAAGGAATTGTGGAAGGCGAGAAAGCTCGTTTCCCCGGCCATTGTTCGGATGAAGCCGACGAAAATTTCCGAGGATGCAACCGTCCCAAGAAGTAAAATTCCAGAAATGTTTCAAAGATTAAAAGAGATCAGAGAAAAGTATAAAGTCGATCTCGTCGTATTTGGTCATGCCGGGGATGGCAATCTGCACCCGAATATCATTGCCGATAAACGAGATCATGAAGAAATGAAACGGGTCGAGCTGGCCGTGCAGGAGATATTTGAGGCTGCGATTGAATTAGGCGGCACTCTCTCTGGTGAACATGGAATCGGAACGATGAAGGCTCCATTTATGGAAATGGAATTGGGTAAGGTGGGGTTAGACATGATGAAGCGGATTAAGGAAAGCTGGGATCCAAAGAACATCTTAAATCCGGGCAAGATTTTCCCGGAACCAGGGCAAAGGCTTGTGCTGACCGATGAATAATACGAATCTTGCTTACCAAGAAACCTTTGACTGTGTCCAATGCGGCTATTGTCTGCCAGCTTGCCCTACCTATAAAACGATGGAAAAGGAAACCCATTCACCACGAGGGAGAATTAACCTCGTTAAAATGGCGGCTGAGGGTAAAATCTCGCTTTCCGAGCTAGAGGGACCAATCGACCTTTGCTTAGGCTGCCGGGCATGTGAAACGGCATGTCCGACAAATGTTCAATACGGAAAGATTTTAGAATCGGCAAAAGAAGTACTGCAAGAAGAAAAGAAGAAGCAAATGCCGAATCGGGTAAAAATGTTCCAATCTTTCTTTTTTAACAAAGTGTTGCCCAATGATTCAGTTTTGAATGCGGCAGGTGCCGGCTTAGCTTTTTATCAGCAAAGCGGTTTGCAAAAGGTTACCCGGAAACTGGGAATCTTAAAAATGTTTCCTGAGAATCTGGCAAGCTTTGAAAAAATTCTGCCGGAAGTGGAAGGACCAATTAGAAGAAAGAAAAGAGCCAGTCATTATCCGGCTCCGGAAAAACCTGTTTACCGGATTGGCTTTTTCACGGGCTGTATTATGGATACGATGTTTTCTTCGATTAATACACTGAGCATTAAGCTCCTTCAGGCTGCAGGCTGTGATGTTACCGTCATCAAAGAACAAACATGCTGTGGGGCACTGCAAAGCCACAGCGGGGAAATGAACACGACAAAGGTGCTTGCTAAGAAAAACATTGAAGCTTTTGAAAAACATCAGTTTGATTATGTGGTGAACAGTATTGGCGGATGTGGTGCGATGCTTGTTGAGTATGACCGTCTTTTGGCTGATGAGTCTGAATGGGCTGATCGAGCTCGAGCGTTTACAAGAAAAAACATTGATATTAGTGTGTTATTAAGTGAGTTGCCTTTACCGTTTAAAAAAGAAATACGGAAGGTAGTCACGTACCAGCCTTCCTGTCATATGACCAATGTACAAAAAAGAACAAAGGAGCCGCTATCACTCTTACAATCTATTCCGGGGATCGAATATAAAGAGCTGCCGGAAAAAGATATGTGCTGTGGTTCCGCAGGGATTTATAACTTAGTAAACTACCAAGAGTCAATGGAGATTTTAGATGAAAAGATGAAACATGTGCGAAAGGTTCTGCCAGAGGTAATTGTGACAACGAATCCTGGCTGCCATTTGCAAATGAAATTAGGGGTTGAACGCGAGCAGCAATCTGACAAAGTGCAGGTCGTTCATTTAGTTGAACTATTAGCGGAAAGCTGTGAGATTAGCGTCTAGGGAGATGAACAATATGTACGATTTTACGATTATCGGCGGCGGAATTGTCGGTTTGTCAGTCGGGTTGGCATTAACTGAGCAATTTCCAAACAAAAAGATCCTTATTTTAGAGAAGGAAAAGCAGCTGGCTGCACATCAGACAGGCAACAATAGTGGCGTGATTCATTCAGGTATTTATTATAAACCAGGCAGCTTTAAGGCGAGGTTTGCGAGGCAGGGCAGTCAATCCATGGTTGAATTTTGCCAGAAATATGAGATTGAACATGATATTTGCGGAAAGGTCATTGTAGCAACGAATGAGAAGGAATTGCCTTTGCTAGAAAATCTTTATCAGCGGGGACTGCAAAATGGACTCTCGATTAGAAAACTGAATCGGGAAGAATTAGTGGAAATTGAACCGCATGTCAATGGGCTTGAAGCGATTCATGTGCCGGCAGCTGGGATTGTGAATTATAAGCAGGTTTCTGAAAAAATAGCAGAACTGATTCAGGAACGCGGTGGTAAAGTGAAATGTGGAGAAGCAGTTCGAGCGATTCAAGAACATCAGGATGGCGTTACAGTTGAAACAGACCAAAACACGTATGAAACCAAGTTTTTAGTGAACTGTGCCGGTTTACACAGTGACCGGATTGCTAAGTTAGCAGGCTATCAGATTGATATGAAAATCGTTCCGTTCCGCGGGGAATATTATAAGCTTAAGCCTGAGCGCAGAAGTTTAGTCCGTAACCTAATTTACCCTGTTCCAAATCCGGATTTCCCGTTCCTCGGCGTGCATTTCACAAGGATGATCGGCGGTGAAGTAGAGGCTGGTCCAAATGCGGTATTAAGTTTTAAACGCGAAGGGTATAAAAAAGCCGATATTAATCTGAAGGATTTAGCAGAAGTTCTAAGCTATCGAGGATTTTGGAAATTAGCGAGTCAAAATATGCGTGAAGGGATCAATGAAATGGTACGCTCTGTGAGCAAAAAGAAATTTGTTGAAAGCTTGCAGACACTGATTCCGGAAATTAAAGGGGAAGATTTAGTACCTGGCGGAGCCGGCGTTCGGGCACAGGCGTTGAAAAGTGACGGTTCGCTGATTGATGATTTCCACTTTGTTCAAGGCAGAAAGAGCCTGCATGTTTGCAACGCACCTTCACCGGCGGCGACGGCATCGCTTGAGATCGGGAAAGAGGTTGTGAGGCAGATAAAGGAGCGGTTTTAAAGGTTAGTGGTTGAGCGGTTCCCGGTATTTACGGACACTGGATCCGCTATCTGTGAAAAAAACGGAAATTTTCGAAATTAAAGGACACTGGTTCCGCTATTATGCCAAAAACTAGCGTTTTGTGAGTAATTTTTGGCAAATAGCGGAACGTATGTCCTATAAAATTATAAAAAATGGCTTTTTATTAAAATAAAGGATCATATGTCCGCAACAATAAGCAACCCGGCTGGAAGTCATTTGTGTAGTGAATCCATTGGCCTCTTCCAGCCCGGTCTCACCAGACGCAAGAAAGGGTGACATTCTTCATGACAACAATAAGAATGGATAAAGCTAGGCTAACGGAATGGGTAATAGAGATTTTCACAGCCGCCGGAATGGACGGGGAGCAAGCGACAACAATCGCAGACCACCTTGTCTTAGCTAATCTGCGCGGCGTCGATTCTCATGGCGTTAGTAAAGTTGATATTTATACGAAGCGGCTGGAAAAGGGGATTGTCAATAAAGAGTTCCAATATAAAAGATTAAGAGAAACACCGGTAAGTGTCCAAATCGATGGGTGTAACAGCATGGGTATCCCGCTTGCGACTATGGGGATTCAGTTAGCGGTAGAGAAGGCAAAACAGTCAGGGGTTGGAATTGTGGGAATCAAACGATCCAACCATGCGGGGATGCTCGCTGCCTATACAAGCTATGCGGCTGATCAAGACTGTATCGCTCTTGCAACCACAAATGCGCCTTCCTCTATGGCACCATGGGGCGGCAGGGAAATTTTCTTTGGAACCAATCCAATTTCTTACGGAATTCCTGCCGGTGAACAATTCAATATTATTTTTGATATGGCGACGACAGTTGTGGCAAAGGGGAAAATTGTATTAGCCCAGCAGGAAAATAAGAAAATTCCTCTAGGATGGGCCATTACAAAAGACGGCAGGGAAACAACGGATCCGAATGAGGCGCTCGAGGGCTTAATTTTACCAAGCGGGGGTCCAAAGGGGTATGGGATTGCCTTCTTAGTGGAAGTTTTATCAGGCCTGTTTACAGGTGCGGCTTACGGGCCTTACATCGGCAGTTTGTTTGATGACTTTGAAAGTGAACAAAATGTCGGGCAGTTCTTTTTTGTTATGAGGGCTGATTTATTTGAGGATTTATCTCAATTTAAACAGCGAATGGATCTGATTATTGAAGAGATCCGCCAGGTTAAAAAAATGGAAGGTGTTGAAAGAATCTATTTGCCTGGTGAAATTCAATTAGAACTAGAACAAACAAGGGAAGCAGAAGGGATTCCGCTTACGTCTGAAGTGATGGATGACCTATTATCCATCAGTAAAAAATATGGGGTTTCAACGGAAAAATTTAGGGAAATATTCAAAGGTGGCACTGTTATTTAGATATCATGGTGTTCCATGAAATGAATTATAGTACATAAAAGTTTTGGTACCCGTGTAAAAAATCTCAATAAAGGAGAATGGCAGATGAGATTAGCTACTGTAAAAGTAGATGGTTTAGAGAAAGCAGCCATTGTCACGAATGAAAAAGTATATGTAATAGAAAAAGTGAATGAAGTCCTTGGTCAATCATGGAAAACAAGTCTTTTTGAATTAATTCAATCAGGTCAGCTAAGTGAACTAAAAGATTGGTATACAACGAGCAGCAGCGATCTTGAAAAAGTCGATTGCCTGGCAAAAGCAGAGGTTACATTTGGACCATTATATCGCCATCCGCGGAAAATTTGGGGGATTGGCCTTAATTATGTAGAGCATGCCGCAGACCTAAGTGAAGTCGCGCCAAATACTGAGCCAGCAAGTTTTATGAAACCCGACACAACCATCATCGGACCACATGATACCATTTTGATTCCGCATCAGTCTGAGCGGACAACAGCCGAATCAGAGTTAGGGATTATTATCGGAAAAGAGTGTAAGAACGTGTCCGAAGAAGAAGCAATTGATTATGTTGCAGGTTACACAACGATTATTGATATGACAGCAGAAGATATATTACAAAGGAATCCGCGCTATTTGACCCGTTCCAAAAGCTTTGATACATTTTTCAGCTTTGGGCCTGAGCTTGTAACGGCAGATGAGGTGGATGATGTCAATCGGTTAGTCGTATCCACTATGATTAACGGTTCCTTACACCGGAAAAATGTAGTTTCTAACATGACATTCCGTCCTTGGAATCTAGTATCCTTCCATTCTAAAGTCATGACACTGCTCCCAGGAGATATTATCTCTACAGGTACGCCAGGGGCTGTCGTCATTCGCGACGGAGATGTGGTTGCTTGTGAAATCGAAGGATTTACTTCGTTAGTTAACCCTGTAAAGGATCTTAAAAAATAATATTATTGGAGGGAAATGAAATGGATTTACAATTAAAAGGGAAATCAGTCATCGTAACTGCAGCAAGTAAAGGGCTTGGGAAAGCAACAGCGAAACAATTTGCCGAAGAGGGAGCCCATGTTTTAATCAGCAGCCGTAACAAAGAAGAATTAGAAATCGTTGTAGAAGAAATAAAAAAAGAGACTGGAAATGACCAGGTCCGGTATGCAGTCTGTGACATTACTGATGCAGCATCGATCAAACGCTTAGTCGATACAGCTGTGCAATGGAATGGAACAGTCGATGTTTTAATTAACAATGCAGGTGGGCCGCCGGCTGGAGGGTTTGATAAATTTTCAGATGAAGATTGGCAAAAAGCCTACGAATTAAATTTGTTAAGCTTTATCCGTCTCATTCGTGAAGTTTTACCTCATATGAGAAAGTCGGGAGCAGGGAAAATTGTTAACTTCGCTTCTTCATCCATTAAGCAAACACTTGATAATTTAATCCTTTCCAATACATTCCGTGCAGGGATTGTTGGTCTTTCGAAAAGCTTATCACAGGAACTGGCCAAGGATAATATTTTAATCAATACGGTCGGACCTGGGCGGATTGCCACAGATCGAGTAGCAGAACTTGACGAAATTCGGGCCAAACAGATTGGTGTATCATACGAAGAATTAAGGGCAAAAACCGAAAAATCCATTCCTATCGGCCGTTACGGCCAGCCTGATGAATTTGCGAAAATGGTTGTGTTTCTGGCATCAGGTGCGAACACGTATGTAACAGGTCAATCGTTTGTTATCGATGGCGGATTAGTGAAAGCATTATAAAGGTTAGGAGGCTTTATGAGTTTGACTAAACATCTTGTCATTTGTAAAAAAGTACCGGAAGCCATTTTGGATGAACTCGCAAGCCAGTTCCATGTTTCCTATTATCCGGATGGAGAGGAACTTGATAATCCTGAATTTTTAAACCGTCTGGCAGAAGCCGAAGGTCTTTTAGGACCGAAAAAAGCGGATGAAAATCTTTTAAACAAAGCGCCTCTATTAAAAATCGTATCGAATATTTCAGTTGGCTATAACAATTTAGACATCGCGGCCTTAACAAAAAGAGGAATCATGGCCACAAACACACCGGATGTTCTGACAGACACAACAGCAGACACAATATTTGCGATTTTAATGGCAGCGGCGAGAAGGGTTGCCGAACTCGACCGCTTCGTGAAACAAGGAAAATGGGTCAAGCTCATCAATGAAGAGCTTTTTGGAATCGATGTCCACCATAAAACGATTGGGATTATTGGCATGGGGAGAATTGGCGAAGCGATTGCAAAACGGGCCCGTTTTGGCTTTGATATGAATGTTCTTTATTATAACCGCAGCCGAAAATTAGGGGCTGAAGAGAAATATGGAGCTGTGTACTGTACGCTTGATGACCTTCTGAAGCAATCTGATTTTGTTGTCCTGATGACCCCGTTAACAAAAGAAACAGAAGGCTTGATTGGACTGCGTGAATTATCTTTGATGAAAAAATCGGCGATCTTTATTAATGGTTCAAGGGGCGAAACGGTCAAAGAAGCGGATTTAGTCGAAGCCTTAAAGCATGGGTTAATCCGGGGGGCGGCATTAGATGTATTTACAAAAGAGCCGGTTGAGCCGGATAATCCGCTCTTATCCTTTGATAATGTCGTCACGGTTCCCCATATCGGTTCAGCGACAAAAGAAACGAGATACAAAATGGCTGAATTGGCGGCAGAAAATATTCGATGTGGCCTGGAAGGGAAAATACCGCCTAACCTCATTAATAAAGAAGCGTTGTAGCTAATGGCAGGGGGATGGAGATGGAAAACAAGAAAAAGTTAACATCTTACGGTGATGCAGGATTTAGTCAATTTATCCGCCGGGCCTTTGCGCGGCATTTAGGGCATGATGTCCGTGATTTTGAGAAACCGCTCATTGGCATTGTTAACACAGAAAGCGATATTAACCGGTGTCATTCTCACTTTGGGCCGATTGTGGAAGCAATTAAACGCGGAGTTCTAATGGAGGGCGGAATTCCGCTAGAATTTCCCACGATTTCACTTGGTGAAATTTTTACAAGTCCGACAACGATGCTGTATCGAAATCTGGCTGCGATGGATACAGAGGAGATGATTAAGGCGCAGCCATTAGATGGAGTTGTCCTGATTGGCGGCTGTGATAAAATGACGCCTGCTCAATTAATGGGGGCAGCCAGCAGTGATATCCCAACCATTATGATTACGGGCGGACCGATGGCTAATGGAGAATATAAGGGCAGGACGCTCGGGGCTTGTTCAGATTGCCGCTTCTTTTGGCAGGAATTTCGTGCCGGTACGATTGACGAAACAGAGTTAGATGAAATCAATGCCGCCTTAGCTCCGACAGCGGGTCATTGCATGGTGATGGGAAGTGCCAGCACCATGGCTGCTTGTGCGGAAGGCTTAGGGATGATGTTACCTGGCGGTGCCGCCATTCCTGCCACTGAAAATAAACGCTTGCATCTGGCGCAAAAAACCGGCCAGCAAATTGTGAAGCTAGTCGAGCTCGGTTTAACGCCTTCTAAAATTATGACGAAAAACGCGTTCGAAAACGCGATTAAAGTCTTAATGGCAATTGGCGGTTCAACCAATGCCGTCATTCATCTGACGGCAATCGCAGGAAGACTTGGAATTGAGCTTTCTCTGGATCTTTTTGCTGATATCGGAAAAGCCACTCCATTTATCGCCAACCTAAGACCAGCAGGTAAATATCAAATGGAAGATCTTTACCGGGCTGGCGGAATCCCTGCGGTTATGAAGGAGCTTGAAAGTCTTCTCCATTTAGATGAAATTACAGTAACAGGGGAAACGATTGGAGAGAACCTGAAAGGGATTAAGGTGGATGAAGTCTACCGCGATGTTATTTACCCGATCGAAAAGCCTTTATATGAAGGCGGAGGGTTGGCGGTCGTCAAAGGAAATCTTGCTGAAAATGGTGCCGTGATTAAACCAAAGGCAGCATCGAAGCACTTGCTGAAGCATAGGGGAAGAGCAGTTGTGTTTACATCAATTGCCGATTTAGAAAATCGTATTAATGAACCGGACTTGGATGTTCACGAAGAGGATATTTTAGTATTGCAAAATGCAGGACCTGTTGGAGCACCGGGAATGCCTGAAGCCGGGATGATTCCGATTCCGGATAAGCTTTTGAAAAAGGGAGTCCGTGACATGGTCCGAATTTCAGACTGCCGGATGAGCGGCACCGCATTCGGTACGATTGTTTTACATATTTCACCTGAGGCTGCGGTCGGGGGAACACTTGCACTCGTTCAAAATGGGGATATGATTGAATTAGATGTGGAAGCAGGTAAATTAGAGCTACTCGTTTCCGAGACTGAACTGGAGAAAAGACGAGCGAATTGGCAGGCACCTGATAACCTGGCTGATCGCGGTTACACAAGGCTGTTCCAGCAGTATGTGATGCAGGCTGACAAAGGGTGTGACTTTGATTTTTTAACGGCATTGCCAAGTAAGGGCTGAATTCTCCCAAAAAACCGAAATGGCCGAAACACAGGAGGCATCTTTACGGACATGAGTTCCGCTATCTGCCCAAAAAAGGCTGATTTCTAAAAATATCGGACATAGGTTCCGCTAATGGGGTAAAAAAGGGTTAAAAAGAGCTGTTTTTTGATGATTTTTGTGAAATAACGGATCCTATGTCCGATCGTACCATGAAAACCGTGGTTTTTATAAAAATAGCGGAACGTATGTCCGCAGCACCAGCGGCTTATGTAAAGTACAAAAACAACCGGGCCACTTTTAGCCCGGTTGTTTAATTTATTAGTCTGCTACAATTCCAATTTTGCCAAAGTTCTTAGAATCTCTCAGATATTCAAACGCCTCTTTATATTCAGAGAGCGCAAACACGCGGTCAACCTCAGGCTTAATACTATGTTTTTCAATAAAGCTTAGCATTTCCTGAAATTCCTCGTGACTGCCTAAAGTAGATCCAAGTAAATTGTATTGACCATAGAAGAATTTACGGATATCAATCGTAACTTCGTCTTCAGTAGTCGCACCAAAGGTAACAACCGTTCCTCCAGGGCGGACAATCCCGAGTGATTTGTTCATCGTTGCCCGTCCGATTGATTCAATTACAAGGTCTACCTTTTCGCCTTCTAGCTCTTCGTTCCAGTCAGACTCAGTCGGAATCGCCACATCTGCACCTAAGGCTAGGGCTTTCTTCCGTTTTTCCTCGCTTCTTGACGTAACGATGACACGGGCACCAGCTGCTTTTGCAAATTTGAGGATAAAAGTAAGCACACCGCTTCCGATTCCAGGAAGCAACACGGTGTCCCCGGCTTTCACTTTTCCTCTCGTAAACAAAGCACGGTAACCGGTTAAGGCAGCTAATGTAAGAACGCCAGCTTCCTCCCATGTTAGGAAGCTAGGTTTTTTCTCGACAATATCTTCTGGTACGACTATATACTCCGCATATGTACCATGAGTCGGGTTGCAAAGGATTTGAAATTCAGGAGGCGGTGCATCGCTATTTTTCTTCCAGCCAATCGATGGACTGATGATAACCTCGTCGCCAACAGAAAATTTCTTTGCTCCCTCTCCAACTTCAGCTATGACGCCTGCACCGTCACAGCCAAGAATAACAGGAGGGGCATCTGGTTTATGATTTTTCGTAACCAATAGGTCACGCCGGTTCATGCCCGCAACTTTTATTTTTACTTTTACCATACCAGGACCTGTGATCGGTTCTTCAAAATCGCGGTACGTTACACCTTCTAAGCCTTCTTTTCCTTCATGAACAATCGCTTTCATATTAAGCGGTAGCCTCCTCTAGTGCATCTTTCACATAGTCAGCAAAAACAGCTAGCTTCTGCTGATCTGAAATATCCTCTTCAAATAGAGGGATTTTAATGAGATTTTGTTTAGAGAATACTTTCTCGATTTGAATTAAATAATCCTGCTCCTGACGCCGGCGTTTTTCCATAAACGCACCGTCTGCATAGTCTGGCAATACTTTATTGACAATCAGCGTTCGGACATGAAGATGGTGTGCATCCAGTTGTCTAATTGCCTTTTCTGTTTCTAAAATCGGCAGTCTTTCTGGATTTAAGACAAAGGTAAAGCCTGTTTGGGAACCGTCTAAAATAATATCCCGAACTTTCGCGAACTTATTTTTCCGCTGTTGCAGGACCTCATATATCGGATCCTCAACAGGTGCACCATCATTAAGGAGCTTGCTGTAATTGTCGTTAATTTTTTTTCTTCGCTCGAGCATTCCGTCAATCCATACCCCCATCAGTTCAGGTAAAGACAATAACCGGATCGTATGCCCAGTAGGAGCTGTATCAAATATAATTTTATCAAAGTTTTCACTTTCTTCTAGGATAATTGAAACAATTCGGTCAAACAGGGCAGCCTCATCGGCGCCAGGAGAAGCACTGGCCATATCAATTTGGCGGTGAACCTCTGCCACCATGTCAGAGCGGACCAGTCCTTTTAGATTTTGTTTTACCGATTCAATATATCGTTTTGATTCTTCTCCTGGATTGATTTCGATACCCCAAAGCCGATCCATAAGCTTCGTCTGCTCATTGCCTACTTTTTTATGAAAGATATCACCGAGATTATGTGCCGGATCGGTTGAAACGATTAATGTTTTTTCACCTGATTGAGAAAAAGCCAATGCGAGTGCTGCAGATGAGGTGGATTTTCCGACTCCGCCTTTCCCCCCGACAAATATGATTTTTTTATATTTTAATGGATTCATTGTTTCATTCCTCACTTTTTAAGTTAATGAAAGGCCAGTTTATTTAGTGGTTTTTGTAGGGTAGGGAACCTGCCCAATAAATATCTGGAGCGCCCAAAAAATATCTGGCGCGCCAAAAAAAGTTGTGGATTGGCCCAATACCTTCTGGCGCGCCCAAAAAACTTCCGGCGCGCCCGAAAAAGTCGTGGATGCGCCTAAAAAACTTCCGGCGCGCTAAAAAAAGTCGTGGATGCGCCCAAAAAACTTCCGGCGCGCCCAAAAAAGTCGTGGATTGGCCCAAAAAACTTCCGGCGCGCCCAAAAAAGTCGTGGATGCGCCCAAAAAACTTCCGGCGCGCCCAAAAAAGTCGTGGATTGGCCCAAAAAACTTCCGGCGCGCCCAAAAAAGTCGTGGATGCGCCCAAAAAATATCTGGCGCGCCCAAAAAAGTCGTGGATGCGCCCAAAAAACTTCTGGCGCGCCCAATAAATATCTGGCGCTGCCCAAAAAAGTCGTGGATGCGCCCAAAAAATATCTGGCGCGCCCAAAAAAGTCGTGGATGCGCCCAAAAAACTTCCGGCGCGCCCAAAAAAGTCGTGGATGCGCCCAATAACTTCTGGCGCCGCCCAAAAAAGTCGTGGATTAGCCCAATAACCTTCTGGCGCCGCCCAAAAAAGTCGTGGATGCGCCCAAAAAACTTCTGGCGCGCCCAAAAAAGTCGTGGATGCGCCCAAAAAACTTCTAGCGCCGCCTAAAAAAGTCGTGGATGCGCCCAAAAAACTTCTAGCGCCGCCCAAAAAAGTCGGTGACCCGCCCAATAAATATCCCGCGCGCCCAATTACAAATAAATCCTATCCTCAGCAGCACCTAAATCCAGTCAGCGGCGACTTTTCCATCCCCATCCGGATATGCCATTCATGAAATTTTTCTAGTATATAGGGATATAGTTCAAGCGTGTAATAAAAGGCAGGGTTGGGAATACCGAGCATGTCGGAATAGACAAGGAGGAGGAATAAATCGTCCTCATCACGCAGCTCTCTCGCGACTTCAGATTTATGGGGAAGACTTAAAACTTCATCATAATATTGAAATAATCGTTTTAAAGAAATTCTTTTCGAAGCCATGATTCATCATCTCTTTCTATAAAAATAAGGGAGAGCCGCGAGCTAGCCCGCGGCTCATCTAGATTTTAAGCATCAATAGAAATTTTATCGTCCGATTTTTTGCTTAATACAGAAACGGCGGTGATCAAAATCCAGAAGGCAAACACAAGAATGATTGCACCGAATATGAACAGGAGCCAGTTGGCATTGGATCCGCCGAACGGCATCCATGTTGTGAAGACTTGGGATATCATCGCCCAGAGCGTCATAAACATGAGAAATGCCATTGGAATAAAGGCAGGCATATAATTCCTTCCAAGTCGTTTTAGCCAAATTGCGATTAGCAGCAAGCTGATTCCGGCAAGGAGCTGGTTAGAAGTTCCGAATAAAGGCCATAGCAAGTAACCGCCTGAACCAAAGCCGTTTGGACCTTTTGGCAGCAATGTTAGCGCAGCACTAGCAACAACTGCAATTGTTGTTGCGGAATGCTTGGTTGTGATGGCTTTGAAATTGTATTCTTCGCCAATTTCAGCAATAATGTATCGCATTAAACGCACGGAAGAATCAAGCGTTGTCGCAGCAAAGCTAATGACGATAACGGAAACAATTGTGGTCGCAACAAATTCTGGAATGCCCAGTCCTGTCGCTAATTTGCCTGCACCCTCAACAAAAGAAGATAAACCAGAGCCATTTGCTGCTGTAAAGCTGGAATACTTTGCGAGAAACTCATCAGTCGACGGGAATAAAGTGACAACAGCAATAATCGAAATTAAAGCTAAAATTCCTTCGCCAACTGCCCCTAAGTACCCAACAAAGCGGGCATCTGTTTCTTTATTCAACTGTTTTGAAGATGTTCCTGATGACACTAGACCGTGGAATCCGGAAATCGCACCGCAGGCAATTGTAATAAAGAGAAGCGGGAACCAAGACACATCGGTTGCATTCGGATTTGTCATTGGAGCCGTTACTTCTGGATTTGTAATAAGCAGTCCTAAGTATAGAATTAACAGACCAACAACCAGCTGGTGAGAGTTAATATAGTCTCTTGGCTGCAATAGCTTCCATACAGGTAAAGTTGAGGCAATATACACGTACACCATTAATACGATAATCCAGACAAAGAAAGCCAGTGATGTTGCCGACATTCCAAACAATCCAGTTGCTTCTGCACCGCCAAAGTATTTAACAAGGTCAATTTGCAGAACTGGATAATAGCTAGCCACAATCGCTGCTGCATACATGACGACAAGGGCAACAAGTGATGGAACTAATAAGCCTCCTTTTTTCTTATACACCCTATAACCAATCCAAACAGCGAGCGGGATCTGGATAAAGACAGACAGAACGCTTGCCGGAAAGTTAACAAATAAATTCGCAATAACCCAAGCAAATACCGCATTTACCATTAGTACTAATAACAAAATGATAAATAAGAACAATATTTTAGCTTTTTGTCCGATTAATCTGTTAGCAATCGTTCCGACCGATTGTCCCTTGTTTCGGACCGAAAGGACTAGAGTTCCAAAGTCGTGAGCGCCGGCTGCAAAAATCGTTCCTAATGTGACCCATAGTAAAGCAGGCAGCCAGCCCCAATACACCGCAATTGCTGGCCCAACGATTGGCGCAGCTCCCGCCACAGAAGTAAAGTGGTGTCCCCATAAAACAAATTTGTTCGTAGGAACAAAGTCCACTCCATCATTATATTGATGGGCGGGTGTTACATAATTTGGATCAAGCCGGTAAATTTTTTCTGCAAGAAATTTAGAATAATAGCGATAACCTAAGAAGAAAATAATACCTCCAAATATAGCTAAGAAAATACCTTGCATAAATGCCCTCCTTTAAAACATGATAAGCGGTATTTGTATCCGCTTTCACTTAAAAATTATACTAGGCAACCTCTTAGGTAATCAACTATTATTCTAAAAAATTAAAATATTATATGAATTCCTAATAAATAGTTTTTTTATCTTTGCAGCCACCCATTTACAATCTCTTCATGAAATCTTCAAAAATCATTTAAATCTGTACTTTTGACAGTTACACAACCTCAGACATCCTCATTTAATAACTAGTAGATGTGCAGGTTTCCTAATCGACATTCATCATCGTTATGAGTGGAGTAAGTGAGGTGAAACCATTTGATCAAAAAAGCGATTATACCTGCAGCTGGTTACGGGACAAGGTCTCTCCCCATTACTAAGGTCGTTCCAAAAGAATTATTTCCGATTGGAAATAAGCCCGCGATACATTACGTGGTAGAGGAAGCAGTCTTAGCAGGAGTTGAAGAGATCCTCATTATTGTTTCCAGAACGAAAAATATGATATCTGATTATTTTGATCGCTCCCTTGAGCTAGAAACATTTTTAAAGCAAAACAATAAGAGTCATTTACTCGAAAAAATGAAAATACCGGAGATCAGGATTCAATACATTCGCCAGACATTTGCCAGGGGATTAGGAGATGCGATATTACTAGGAAAAAGTTTTGTGGGCAATGAAGCTTTTGCCGTACTGCTTCCCGACGAGATCATCTTGGGCCATGAAAACACTGGTCTCTCACAATTAGTTTCTCAATATGAGAAACATAAGAATAGTGTGCTGGGACTTGCTGAGGTAGAGCAACATAAACTGTCAAACTATGGTGTGATCAGTCCCGAAAATAAAAATGACCAGTTTATTAAAGTTGCCTCTATTGTAGAAAAACCAAAATTGAATCCCCCTTCCAATCTTGCCGTAATGGGAAGATATATCTTTAATCCAGCTATTTTTCATTTTCTAGAAAAAACAAAGCCTGATGCAACAGGAGAAATTCAGTTGACAGATGCAATGAATTCTATGTTACTGCTTGAGGACTTTGATGGTATATTGATTGAAGGAGATCGCTACGATATCAGCAAGCTGGAGGAATACATTGCCGCCAATCAATTTGTTCAATTCAAAGAGAAGTGTTGATCATTACTAATAGAAGGTCTGCTCCCAATCTTAAGGAGCAGACCTTTTTAAAATCCGAACGTTATTTTTAATTATTAATAAATTGTTCGCGTTTAGTTGACACCACCTAGGTCCAGTTGTTAAAATAAAGACGCAAAAGTTGATAAAATCAATAATTAAACGCCCTCGTATAATATCGGGAATATGGCCTGAAAGTTTCTACCTGATAACCGTAAATTATCAGACTATGAGGGAAAGTGTATTTGCCCGGATCTCTTGGGTCTTTTTAATGCTGTTTTTCTTCATTAAAGGGATAATTCTGCCCGGACAGGTTACTTTCTCTTAAAGGATAAAGTATACTCTGTCTCGGGCTTTATTTTTTGAAAAATATCGATCTTTGGAGGGAGAATATGAATCCAGAAGTAGCTGTTATCATGGGGAGTAAGTCAGATTGGGAAACGATGAAGCATGCTTGCGAAGTATTGGATCAGCTCCATATTTCGTATGAAAAGAAAGTAGTATCTGCTCACCGGACCCCGGATCTAATGTTTGAATTTGCCGAAGGGGCACGTGATCGGGGCATTAAAGTGATAATCGCGGGAGCCGGCGGTGCTGCACATTTACCAGGTATGGTAGCTGCTAAGACAACCCTACCTGTTATCGGAGTACCGGTTCAGTCAAAAGCTCTAAACGGGCTGGACTCTTTACTTTCTATCGTTCAAATGCCTGGCGGAGTTCCGGTTGCAACTGTTGCGATTGGGAAAGCAGGCGCGACTAACGCAGGACTTTTAGCAGCTCAAATTATTGGTATAACAAATAGTACAGTAGCGCAAAAGCTTGAAAATATGAGAGAACTGACAAAACAGGCAGTTTTAGAAAGTAGTGATGAGCTTGTCTAAGCGGATGATTTTACCTGGTCAAACGATAGGAATCATTGGCGGCGGACAGTTGGGGAGAATGATGGCACTTGCTGCTAAAGCACAGGGGTTTCGGATTGCTGTTCTTGACCCGGTTGAGGATTCACCTTGCGGGCAAGTGGCTGACGAAAAAATCGTAGGTCCCTACAATGATATCGAAGCGATTCGAGAATTGGCTGCCGTAAGTGATGTGATTACCTATGAATTTGAAAATATCGATGCTGAAAGCTTGCAGTGGCTATATGAAAATGCGTTCGTTCCTCAAGGGACGGAAATTTTAAAAATTACGCAAAATCGGGTTAGCGAAAAAGCGGCACTTGTCAAAGCAGGAGTAGAGGTTGCACCTTATGCAGTGATCGAAACTGCGGCTGATTTAGAAGCAGCGCTTAAGAAAATCGGCTGCCCAGCTGTTTTAAAAACAGCAAGGGGCGGTTATGACGGCAAGGGACAATTTGTGATTCGCACCGAAAAGGAAATCCCGCAAGCAGCAGCGCTTTTATCACAAGGGGTTTGCGTGCTCGAACAATGGATTGATTTTGAAAAAGAGATTTCCGTGATTATGGCAAGAAATTTGGATGGTGAATTGGCTGTTTTTCCGGTCGCAGAAAACATTCATAGGGAAAATATTTTACATCAAACGATTGTACCGGCAAGAATCGGAGAAAAAGAGGAAGCATTGGCAATAGAAATGGCCCAAAAAATTGCGGTTTCCCTAGGCTTAGCCGGAACATTAGCTGTAGAAATGTTTTTAACAGAAGATGGCCGCATCTATATCAATGAACTTGCGCCAAGACCGCATAACACCGGGCATTATACGATTGAAGCCTGTGAGACATCGCAATTCGAACAGCATATCCGCGCAGTATGTAATTGGCCATTAGGAAAAGTCGAGCTATTAAAGCCCGCGGTTATGGTAAACATACTAGGAGAGCATCAGGAAGCTGTGATTCAAAAGTTTAAGTCCTATCCTAACTGGAAGCTTCATCTTTATGGAAAAGCTGAAGCGAAGGTGAAAAGGAAGATGGGGCATGTCACACTGTTAACAGACTCAATTGAGGATGCGCTTGCTGAATTTACAACAAGTCAAATCTGGGAAACTGCAAAGGAAAAGATCGGGGGATAACAAAAGATGATTGATCGCTATACTCGTCCAGAAATGGGCGCGATTTGGACAGAAGAAAATCGTTTTAAAGCTTGGCTGGAGGTAGAAATCTTAGCTTGTGAAGCCTGGGCTGAGCTAGGTGATATTCCGAAAGAGGATGTTCAAAAAATCAGGGAAAAGGCTTCCTTTGATATAAATCGAATCAAAGAAATCGAAGAAGAAACTCGACACGATGTTGTTGCGTTCACACGTGCCGTTTCTGAAACACTAGGAGAAGAAAGAAAGTGGGTTCACTACGGATTAACCTCTACAGATGTCGTTGATACTGCTCTTTCTTACCAAATTAAACAGGCGAATCAAATTATTTTAAAGGACTTGGAAAACTTCATCGAGATTTTGAAGAATAAGGCACAAGAGAACAAATATACAGTGATGATGGGAAGAACACATGGTGTCCATGCAGAGCCAACGACTTTCGGGCTTAAGCTTGCATTATGGTATGAAGAAATGAAGCGAAACCTGGAGCGCTTTAAGCAAGCTGCTAAAGGAATTGAGTACGGGAAAATTTCAGGAGCGGTTGGAACCTATGCCAACATTGATCCATTTGTCGAGCAATATGTTTGCGAAAAGCTTGGGATTAAGCCGGCTCCAATTTCAACACAAACTTTGCAGCGTGATCGGCACGCGAACTACATGTCAGTGATTGCGCTGATTGCGACCTCTATTGAAAAGTTTGCGGTTGAAATTCGCGGACTGCAAAAGAGTGAAACCCGTGAGGTTGAAGAATTTTTTGCAAAAGGTCAAAAAGGATCTTCAGCCATGCCGCATAAACGTAATCCAATTGGTTCTGAAAATATGACAGGTATGGCTCGTGTCATTCGCGGATACATGATGACCGCATACGAAAATGTGCCGCTCTGGCATGAACGTGATATCTCGCATTCTTCAGCAGAAAGAATTATTCTGCCAGACGCAACGATTGCCTTGAATTATATGCTCAATCGCTTTGGCAATATCGTAAAGAACTTAACCGTTTTCCCAGAAAATATGAAACGCAATATGGAACGCACACTTGGTTTAATCTACTCTCAGCGTGTGCTGCTTGCCTTGATTGACAAAGGTCTTCCCCGCGAAGAAGCCTATGATACCGTGCAGCCCCTTGCCATGGAAGCATGGGAAAAACAAGTCCCATTCAAAGGCTTGGTGCAAGCCAGTGAAGCGATCCAATCCAAGCTATCACAAACCGAAATCGATGACTGCTTCGACTACAGCTACCACCTCAAACACGTCGACACCATTTTTGATCGATTAGGGCTGTGAAACAGAGGGAAACAGAGGGACGGTTCTCGTGTTTCAAAACAATAGGCTGAGTTCGGTTAACCGTTTCTGAGTTCTGTTTACGAGTTTTAAGTTTGGTAACAGGGCTCCTAAGTTCGGTTAACCGGTCCTCAGTTCGGTAATTGGGTTCCTGAGTTCGGTTAACCGGATCCAAGTTCGTTAAACCAATTCCTGAGTTCGGTTAATAGCTCTTTGAGTTCGGTTATCTCCTCCTGAGTTCGGTTATCCGAACTCTAAGTACAGAAAAGAGACCACAAAGTTCGCTCTTTACAGCCAAATAACCACAAAGGAGGCTCTTTTATGGAAAAAAGAGCACTGTTATACGAAGGAAAAGCGAAAAAAGTATATAGCACAGATGAACCGACCATTGTTTGGATCGAATATAAAGATTCAGCCACCGCCTTCAACGGTGAAAAGAAATCAGAAATTGCCGGAAAGGGACGTCTGAATAACGAGATTACCAGTTTAATATTTTCAAAGCTTGAACAGGAAGGAATTCCATCACATTTCGTCAAACGGATTTCTGAAACTGAACAGCTTGTAAAAAAAGTGGATATTATTCCGCTTGAAACAGTTGTACGGAATGTAGCAGCAGGAAGTTTTTCAAAGCGGCTCGGAATACAGGAAGGAACACCATTATCTAAACCGCTCGTCGAATTTTATTTTAAAAATGATGAACTCGGTGATCCGCTCATTATTGATGATCATATTTACGAACTGCAACTCGCAACACCTGAAGAAGTCGCATTACTTAAGGAAAAAGCGCTTCAAGTCAACGATGTTCTCACTCAATGGTTTGCGGACTTAGGCGTACAGCTCATAGATTTTAAATTAGAGTTCGGCAAAGACACAAGCGGCACTGTCTTGCTTGCAGACGAAATATCTCCGGATACTTGCCGTCTTTGGGATATGGAAACAAAGGAAAAACTCGATAAGGATGTGTTCCGCCGGGATTTAGGCAGTTTAACCGATGCCTATGAAAATATTTTCGCTCGAATCGCAAGCAAGTAAAACAAGCTAACTAAAACATTCAAAAATTAGACTGGGGGCATACACCATGTACAAAGTGAAGGTTTTCGTGACATTAAGAGAAAGTGTATTAGATCCGCAAGGGACTGCAGTAAAGAATTCTTTACATTCACTCCAATATACAGATGTGGCTGAGGTCCGAATCGGTAAATTTATGGAGCTTACCATCGAAAAAACGGACCGCGACGTTGAAGAGGTTGTGAAAGAGATCTGTAATAAGGTGCTAGCGAATCCGGTCATTGAAGATTACCGCTATGAGATTGAGGAGTGTGTTGCTCAGTGAAATTTGCTGTAATTGTTTTTCCTGGCTCCAATTGCGATGTAGATATGTATCATGCGATCAAGGACGAATTAGGAGAAGACGTAGAATATGTATGGCACGATGCTGAGAGTCTAGATGGATTTGACGGAATTCTGCTTCCAGGCGGCTTCTCTTATGGTGACTATTTACGTTCTGGTGCGATTGCCCGCTTTAGCAAGGTTATGAAAGAGGTTATTAAGGCAGCAGATGCCGGGATACCAATCCTTGGGGTCTGCAATGGATTTCAAATTTTGCTTGAATCCGGTCTGCTTCCTGGTGCTATGCGCCGTAATGAAAGTCTTCAATTTATTTGTAAACCAGTGACACTACAGGTTAAGAATAATGAAACCATGTTCTCTTCTGCCTACCAGCAGGGAGAAGAAATTACAATTCCAATCGCTCATGGCGAAGGAAATTATTATTGTGATGAAGAGACGTTAAAACAACTCAAAGAAAATAAGCAAATTGTTTTTACCTATAAAAATAATCCGAATGGCAGCCTTGAAAACATTGCCGGGATTATCAATGAAAGAGGAAATGTACTCGGAATGATGCCCCATCCGGAAAGAGCGGTTGATTCTCTTCTAGGTGGAGCAGATGGTCTTAAGCTTTTCAAATCGATTGTACATCATTGGAGGGAAGCACATGTCATTAATGCTTGAACCAAGTCCAGAACAAATTAAAGCAGAAAAAATCTATCGCGATATGGGTCTGTCTGATGAAGAATTTCGGGTGGCAGAAAACATTCTTGGACGTACACCGAATTACACGGAAACTGGCTTATTTTCGGTTATGTGGTCTGAGCATTGCAGCTATAAAAACTCCAAGCCTGTTCTTAAAAAATTCCCTACCTCAGGAGAAAAAGTACTTCAAGGGCCAGGGGAAGGAGCTGGAATTGTTGATATTGGGGATGGCCAGGCGGTTGTATTTAAAATTGAAAGTCATAACCATCCTTCCGCGATCGAGCCGTATCAAGGAGCAGCTACCGGAGTTGGCGGAATTATCCGTGATGTATTTTCAATGGGGGCAAGACCAATCGCTCTGCTTAACTCGTTACGCTTTGGTGAGCTAGAGTCCGATCGGGTGAAATATCTATTCAAGGAAGTTGTAGCCGGTATTGCCGGATACGGGAACTGTATCGGAATCCCGACTGTAGGCGGAGAAATCCAATTTGAAGCATCTTACGAAGGAAATCCGCTTGTTAATGCGATGTGTGTCGGTTTAATCGACCATAAAGATATTAAAAAAGGGCAAGCTCATGGAGTAGGTAATACCGTGATGTATGTCGGAGCGAAAACTGGCCGGGACGGAATCCATGGCGCTACGTTTGCATCAGAAGAATTAACGGAGCAATCCGATGAAAAGCGGCCAGCTGTTCAAGTAGGAGATCCTTTTATGGAAAAACTTCTGCTCGAAGCTTGCTTAGAACTGATTCAATCAGATGCCCTTGTCGGAATTCAAGATATGGGTGCAGCAGGATTGACAAGCTCAAGTGCTGAGATGGCAAGTAAAGCTGGTTCTGGTATAGAAATGAATCTAGACCTTGTCCCACAGCGGGAAAAAGGTATGACTGCTTATGAAATGATGCTTTCAGAATCCCAGGAACGGATGCTAATTGTTGTGAAAAAGGGAAGAGAGCAAGAAATCGCGGATTTATTTTCGAAGTATGATTTAGAAGCAGTCGCGGTCGGTCATGTAACCGATGATAAGCGCTTGCGCCTAATCCACAAGGGTGAAGTTGTAGCCGATGTTCCAGTCGATGCATTAGCTGAGGATGCGCCAGTTTATCATAAGCCATCCCGTGAACCTGAGTATTTCCGCAAGTTCCAGGCAATGGATAACTCGATTCCACAGGTTGAAAACTACGGAGAAACGCTGCTGCAGCTATTAAAGCAGCCTACGATTGCAAGTAAAGAGTGGGTCTACAATCAATATGATTACATGGTTCGTACCAATACGGTTGTAGCCCCTGGTTCGGATGCAGCCGTTGTCAGAATTAGAGGTACACGAAAAGCACTGGCAATGACAACTGATTGTAACTCAAGATATCTCTATTTAGATCCTGAAACTGGCGGGAAAATTGCAGTGGCAGAGGCGGCACGAAATATCGTTGCTTCCGGTGGACAGCCCCTTGCTCTTACAGATTGTCTCAACTTTGGCAACCCTGAAAAGCCTGAAATCTTTTGGCAGCTTGAAAAAGCCGTTGATGGAATGAGTGAGGCTTGCCGGGTACTGCAAACCCCAGTTATTGGCGGAAACGTTTCATTATATAACGAAACAAACGGCACCGCAGTTTATCCGACTCCAGTCGTTGGAATGGTCGGTCTTATCGAAGATTTAGATCACATTACCACCCAAAACTTTAAGGCAGCTGGCGACCTTATTTATGTGCTTGGTGAAACAAAACCTGAATTTGGCGGCAGCGAACTGCAAAAGCTGCTTTCCGGAAAAATCTTCGGGAAAGCTCCTGAACTGAATTTAGAAGTGGAAGAAAAGAATCAGAAGCAAGTACTTGATGCGATTCGTTCAGGCCTAATTGAGTCTGCTCATGACTTGGCAGAAGGCGGTTTATCCGTCGCATTAGCTGAGAGCTTAATAGGTTCAAACGGTCTCGGGGCTCAAGTAACGATCCATGGTGATGTTGTTTCAAGCCTATTCAGTGAGTCTCAATCTCGTTTTCTATTAACGGTTAAAAAAGAAAACAAAGCAGCATTTGAAAATTTAGTAGAGGCTACTTTAATCGGGGAAGTCACTTCTACACCTACTCTTCAGATTCTTTCAGATGAAGGAGAAATCCTAAGCCAGGATGTAGAGGAATTAGAGCAAGCCTGGAAAGGAGCGATTCCATGCTTGCTGAGCTAAAAGGTCTTAATGAAGAGTGCGGTATTTTTGGAATTTGGGGACATCCAGACGCATCCCAGCTGACTTATTATGGGCTTCATAGTCTTCAGCACCGCGGCCAAGAAGGCACCGGGATGGTCGTTACAGATGGCGCGGAACTGACTGGAATGAAAGGTGAAGGCCTAGTTTCCGAAATTTTTACTGCCGATAAAATGGAGAAGCTTTCCGGAAAAGCAGCTGTCGGCCATGTTCGTTATGCAACGGCTGGCGGCAGCGGCTATGAAAATGTTCAGCCGCTATTATTCCGATCACAGACAGGAAGTCTTGCTCTTGCCCACAACGGAAATCTTGTTAATGCAACCAGCTTAAAAAGGGAATTAGAAGCAAAGGGAAGTATTTTTCAAACAACTTCAGACACCGAGGTATTAGCGCATTTAATTAAACGGAGCGGAACGCTTGCGCCATTGAAAGACAGGGTCAAACAAGCATTAGCCCAGCTTAAAGGAGCCTTTGCCTTTTTAATTATGACCGAAATGGAAATGATCATTGCGCTAGATCCAAATGGTCTTCGTCCGCTATCTATCGGCAGACTTGGAGATGCTATTGTCGTAGCTTCTGAGACTTGTGCTTTCGACGTGGTCGGCGCTGAATTTATCCGCGACGTGGAACCTGGTGAAATGCTGACTATTAGTGATGAAGGTATTTGTTCCGAACTGTATACGGTTTATACAAATCCAGCAATTTGTACGATGGAATACGTCTATTTCTCACGGCCGGACAGCAATGTGCAAGGAATTAACGTGCATACGGTCCGCAAAAATATGGGAAAAAGGCTGGCACAAGAAGTACCGATTGAAGCAGATGTTGTGACAGGCGTACCGGATTCCAGTATCTCCGCGGCAATTGGATATGCAGAAGCATCTGGGATTCCTTATGAAATGGGATTAATCAAAAATCGTTATGTGGGCCGAACCTTTATTCAGCCATCTCAAACTCTAAGAGAACAAGGGGTGAAAATGAAGCTTTCCCCTGTAAAAGGAGTGGTTGAGGGGAAACGAGTCATCATGGTCGATGATTCAATTGTTCGGGGAACCACTAGCCGCCGGATTGTAACGATGTTAAAAGAGGCAGGTGCAACAGAGGTTCACGTCGTCATCAGCTCACCGCCGATTAAAAATCCTTGCTTCTACGGGATTGACACCTCAACAAGAGAAGAACTGATCGCTTCAAGCCGTACGGTGGAAGAAATCCGCGAGATCATCGGAGCAGATAGCTTAACCTTTTTAAGCGTGGAAGGCATGCTAGAGGCAATCGGCAGAGAGCCGATTGAAAGCAAGTGCGGACAATGTCTTGCTTGTTTTACAGGAAATTATCCGACTGAAATTTACGAAGATACACTTCATCCTTATGAAAAAGTGTGAAACAGGGGGACGGTTCTTCTGTTTCAGAAACGATGACCTCTCAAGAAGATGTCGAATTTTTTGTGGACATTGGTTCCGTTATCTGTGGCAAAATCGAGGATTTCCTAAGGTAAGCGGACACTGGTTCCGTTATTCGAGTAAAAACCTGTAATTTTTGCATGATTTTCGGCAAATAACGGATCCCATGTCCGCAAGCATCCATAAAACAGAGGTTTATGAGGAAATAACGGATCGTATGTCCGTAACAAACATATAGATCACGACACGTTTCAGCGACTGTTAATGATATAAGAAAAGTACACCCCTTAGGAGGAGCAGGAATGGCGAATGCATATAAGCAAGCAGGTGTAAATATTGAGGCTGGCTATGAAGCTGTAACCCGAATGAAGAAGCATGTTCAAACAACCATGCGCCCAGGTGTACTTGGCGGACTCGGGGGTTTTGGAGGAATGTTTGATCTCTCCACCCTTGGATTAAAAGAACCTGTATTAGTGTCTGGCACGGATGGAGTCGGAACGAAGCTAATGCTGGCGTTTATGCTGGATCAGCATGACACGATTGGGATTGATGCAGTTGCAATGTGTGTCAACGATATCGTGGTTCAAGGAGCTGAACCGCTTTATTTTTTAGACTATATAGCTTGCGGCAAAGCGGAACCTGCTAAAATCGAAGCGATTGTGAAAGGTGTTGCTGACGGTTGTGTTCAGGCAGGCTGTGCTTTAGTAGGCGGTGAAACAGCGGAAATGCCGGGCATGTATAGTGAAGATGAATATGATATCGCTGGCTTTGCCGTCGGTGCTTGTGAAAAATCAGCACTTGTTACCGGTGAGAAAATTAAGGCGGGCGATGTTCTGATCGGCTTAGCTTCCAACGGGATTCATAGCAACGGGTACTCTTTGGTTCGAAAAATATTTTTAGAACAGGCGAAAATGCCTCTGGATCAATACGTCGAAGAGTTAGGCTGCACATTAGGGGAAGAACTGTTAAAGCCAACCCGAATCTATGTTAAATCTGTTTTGTCCAGTTTGAAAAAGTTCCCGATTAAGGGGATAGCTCATATTACAGGCGGAGGCTTTATCGAAAATATTCCGCGCATGTTCCCTGAAGGGTTAGGGGCAGTTCTTTACGAGAAAAACTGGAAAGTCCCTGCTGTTTTCACTTTAATGGAGTCACTTGGAAAACTCGAGCGCAAGGAAATGTACAACATTTTTAATATGGGAACAGGAATGGTACTCGCAGTTGACCCTGAGATGGCGGAGGACGTTATTCTCCATTTGCAAGAGGCCGGCGAGAAAGCCTACGCAATCGGTGAAGTTACAAATAAAGCTAGAATCGAAATCATCAGCTGATAAACGGAGGATTCTCATGAAAAAGCTAGCGATTTTTGCCTCCGGAAGCGGAAGTAATTTTCAGGCGATTGTCGATGCAGTAAAAGCGGGAAAGTTAGATGCAGAGGTTTCCTTATTAGTTTGTGATAAACCCGGGGCTTTTTGTATAGAGCGTGCTTCCACAGAGGAGATTCCTTCCTTTGTGTTTAATCCGAAGGAATATGCCAGTAAAGCAGATTATGAAACGGAATTATATGAAAAGCTGAAGGAATTAGAGATTGATATTATCGTGCTGGCGGGGTATATGAGATTAATAGGACCAGTTCTTTTAACACCCTATGAAGGAAAAATCGTCAACATTCACCCCTCTTTACTGCCGGCGTTTCCAGGAAAAGATGCGATTGGCCAAGCCTTAGCGGCCAAGGTTAAAGAAACCGGGGTTACCATTCATTTCGTAGACTCAGGAATGGATACAGGACCGATCGTTGTCCAACAGTCTGTTTCCATCTCCGAAACTGAAACAAGAGAAAGCTTACAGGCTAAAATCCAAAAAATTGAACACGAATTATATCCTTCCGTTTTACAAAAACTATTACATTCATAAGGGGGAAGTTGCGATGACAAAGAGAGCGTTAATCAGTGTTTCAGATAAAAACGGTGTCGTTGAATTTGCCAAGGGACTAGCCGAATTAGGATTTGAAATAATTTCAACCGGCGGAACTAAGAAGGCGCTTGAAGAGAGTGGTCTTCCTGTCGTTAGTGTCAGTGAAGTAACCGGATTCCCTGAAATTTTAGAAGGTCGTGTTAAGACCCTGAATCCTTATGTCCACGGAGGGCTGCTTGCTAAATTTTCAGATGAAAGTCATCAGGCGCAGTTAAAAGAACATAACATCCAGCCGATTCATGTAGTCTGTGTGAACCTATATCCTTTCGCACAAACGATTGCAAAGCCAGATGTTTCAGTTGAAGATGCGATTGAAAACATTGATATCGGCGGACCAGCGATGCTTCGTGCCTCCGCGAAGAATCATGAGTATGTGACGGTTGTCGTAGAACCGGCTGATTATGATGTGGTTTTAGCGGAATTAAAAACAGCAGGTGAGGTTGGAAAAGAAACACGCCGCCGTCTCGCTGCTAAAGTATTCCGTCATACAGCGGCTTATGATGCAATGATTGCCGAATATATGACCGATTTAGCGGGAGAAGAAACGCCAGAAAAGCTGACGGTTACTTATGAATTAAAACAATCCCTTCGCTACGGGGAAAACCCTCATCAAAAGGCAGCCTTTTACCGTAAGCCATTAGGATCTGCATTTTCCATTGCCAATGCAGCCCAATTGCATGGGAAAGAGCTTTCCTATAACAATATCAACGACGCCGATGCTGCTCTGCAAATTGTAAAAGAGTTCAAGGAACCTGCAGCTGTAGCGGTCAAACATATGAACCCGTGTGGCGTGGGGACGGGTGACTCTGTATTTACGGCTTTTACAAAAGCGTTTGAAGCAGACCCTGTGTCTATTTTTGGCGGTATTATTGCTTTTAACCGCGAAGTAGACAAAGCGACTGCTGAAAAGCTGCATGAAATCTTTTTAGAAATTGTGATTGCCCCATCTTTCTCACAAGTGGCACTTGATATTTTAACAGGTAAAAAGAATCTCCGTTTATTAACAGTTCCGTTCGATCAGGTCAATAAACCAGAACAAAAGTTAACCTCGATTGAGGGCGGCTTGCTCGTTCAAGACCAAGATCGTTTTACGTATGAAAATGCAGAAATTTCAGTTGCAACTAAGCGA
Organism: Bacillus oleivorans; assembly: GCF_900207585.1. GTDB lineage: Bacteria > Bacillota > Bacilli > Bacillales > JC228 > Bacillus_BF > Bacillus_BF oleivorans. Next base: position 171,457 of record NZ_OAOP01000003.1, read on the forward strand.
GAACCAACAGATGAAGAGTGGAAGGCGCTTCAATTTGGCTGGAGAATCGTCAAGCATGTTAAATCAAATGCGATCGTTGTCAACAATAGTGAAATGACGCTAGGGGTTGGAGCCGGACAAATGAACCGTGTCGGTGCTGCAAAAATCGCGCTTGAACAGGCAGGAGAGCGTGCAGTTGGTGCGGTCTTAGCTTCCGATGCCTTCTTCCCAATGAATGACACAGTGGAAGCAGCAGCTAAAGCAGGAATTACAGCAATCATTCAGCCGGGCGGGTCTATCCGTGACGAAGATTCCATTAAAAAAGCTGATGAGTATGGCATTGCCATGGTGTTTACAGGAGTTCGACATTTTAAACATTAATCAAATTTGAGGTGGGAAAAATGAATGTACTCGTCATAGGCCGTGGCGGAAGAGAACATGCATTATGTAAAAAGCTTGCAGAAAGCTCAATGGTTAAGACCGTTTATGTCGCGCCCGGAAATGCAGGGATGACCGATGTAGCAGAGCTCGTTGGGATTGATGAGTACGGGCATGATGCCTTAGTGGAATTTGTGAAGAGTCATGAAGTTGGTCTGACCGTAATTGGCCCTGAGGTTCCTTTACTGGAAGGGTTAGCTGATCGCTTTATGGCGGAAGGGCTTGCAGTTTTTGGTCCTAGAGGCGAAGCAGCCCTCATTGAAGGCAGCAAGTCATTCGCAAAGGACTTAATGAAAAAATACGGTATTCCAACGGCGGAGTTTAAGGTCTTTACAGATTTTGCAGCTGCGAAGGATTATATCGTGGCAAAAGGTGCACCGATCGTCATTAAAGCTGACGGCTTAGCTGCTGGTAAAGGAGTAACTGTTGCACTTTCACTAGAAGAAGCGTTAGAGAGTCTGGAAGAAATGATGGTCGCCGGCAAATTCGGCGAGGCTTCTTCAAGAGTCGTAGTCGAGGAATTTTTAAGCGGGGAAGAATTCTCGTTAATGGCCTTTGTAAACGGAGAACAAGTTGCTCCGCTTGAAATTGCCCAAGACCATAAACGCGCCTTTGACGGCGATCAGGGACCCAACACCGGCGGCATGGGAGCTTATTCTCCGGTGCCTCATATTGGAGAAGAGGTAGTCGGTGTGGCGGTCGAAACGATTTTAAAGCCGACCGCTCGAGCATTGGTTGCGGAAGGCAGAGGCTTTTGCGGGGTATTATATGCAGGGCTGATCGCAACTGCGGACGGTCCGAAAGTCATCGAATTTAATGCCCGCTTCGGCGACCCGGAAACCCAAGTGATTTTACCGAGGATGAAGTCTGATTTAGCAGAGGTAATGCTGGCGGTTATTAATGGGGTGGTTCCGGAAATAGAATGGGACCCACAGGCTATGGTCGGGGTTGTGGTGGCTTCGCAAGGGTACCCAGACGCTTATGAAAAAGGTGCGGTATTGCGCGGATTGAGTCAGGTTGAAGCTGAAGTGTTCCATGCCGGTACTGCACAAAATGAAGCCGGCGATTTTGTGACAGATGGCGGGCGTGTACTGTTGGTGGGCGCTAAGGGTGAAACGATTAGCGAGGCTCAGTCCCGTGTCTACGGTGAACTTGAAAAGCTCGATTGTGATGGTGTGTTTTATCGGAAGGATATTGCTGGGAAAGCGGTTGGAAGAGTTTAAAAGGGAAGCACTCTGCGGATTAGTCTGCGGGGTGTTTTTTGTATTGGGGGGGGTCTCTGTTTATTTGGCTTTAGTCCCATATCGAGGAGGATTCTCCTGATTGTAAATCGAGAGGAAATACCGATAAGACTTTCACAATCTTTTGTGGTGATTGTATTAAACAGATTTAGGTAGTTTTCAATATATTTAATATGAATTTCATTTGAATAAAAATCACAGCTTGAGCATCTCCAATATTTATGAGTTCGTTGGAGGATAGCTTGGTTGCATTTTGAACAAGTAATTCCTCGCATCAGATCTTCTTTATTTAATTGATAATAGTTAAGGGCGTCAAATTCAAGTGGAGTATTTTCTTTTAATAGAAGGGAAGATATTTTCTTGAGTAAATAAGGAGTTATATAAGGGTTTGTTTCATTTTTTAGAAGTGATTCTACTTTGTCGGGAATGTGTTCAGCGTGTTGCACATATTGAAAAATGGAACGGGGGCCTTTTACAATTGTTCGTGGTGACCCAATTGAAACCATGTAATAACAAGGGATTTCTTTATTGAAATTCGCAGAAATCCAGCGTTTAAATTGTTTCATTTGTCTTTTAGCTTGTAGAATGGGGTTAGGAAATCCATCATCTTGTTGATTAAAAGTACGGATAACTTGGTTTGAGTCAGGTTCGAAGTATAGAGAACCAAAGATATTCTTAGATTCTATTATTAGGGTAAAATAGGGGCAGAGTATCAAGGTATCGATTTGAAAAAATGTATCATTAATTGGTATTCGAAGATCTGGTATAATTGTAAAAGTATCTGGCAGAAAGGTTAAATGATAATCCAGTTCTTTTTCTCCGCGATATCCCGCCCACCCTTTTTGCGAATTTCTTAAAATTTCCGGACGTTTTTTATGAAATTCTGGAAGTAATGCTAGCAGTGCATCTTCTTTTATTAATTTGATTGATTTTTCCCTGATTTTTATAAACATTTAGTACCTCCTTTAAGAAATTTTCTTCTAATATTTCTCTATCCAATGTAATTAGTCCTCCTAACGTGCAATAATTACTGATAACGTGCAAAAAGTTAAAATAACGTGCAAAAATCCTGAATAACGTGCGAAAAGTTAAAATAACGTGCAAAACTACAAAATTTGATCTCAAACACTGTTCCTAATGAACAAAACCCAGCCATAAACTGCAAATACAAATCCAATCATCACCCAAAAACAATTTTGAAAACGCTTTCATTTATCGAACATTTATCATATCATAGAAAAAGAGAGTGATATTTTCATATGGAGGGTGTTGTATGGAAAAGCAAAAGCGGTTTGAAACACAGGCGATACACAGTGGATATGATTCTTTGAAGTTTCAGGGGAGCCTGGTGCCGCCTCTTTATCAGACATCAACATTTACTTTTCCGACGGCAGAAGAAGGGGAGCTTCGATTTGCAGGGGAAAGTGACGGATATATTTATTCCCGGTTAGGGAATCCGACAGTAAGAGTGTTAGAGGAGAAAATCGCTGTACTTGAGCAGGCGGAAGCGGCACTTGCCTTTGGTTCAGGGATGGCGGCAGTTTCCGCGACGCTTTTTTATTTAACGAGATCGGGGGACCACATTTTATGTTCGGAAGGCATATATGGATGTACATTTGGCCTGCTTCAGCTTTTAAAAGAAAAACACCACATTTCACATGATCTTATCGTGTTTGATAACGAAGATACAATCAGAAAATCAATCCGCGATAATACGGCCTGTATTTACATTGAAACACCGATTAATCCAACAATGAAGCTGGTTGACCTCGAAATGGTGGTCAAAGTTGCAAAAGAGAAAAAGATACCGGTGATCGTGGATAATACGTTCTGTTCTCCCTATCTTCAGCAGCCAATCAAACTTGGGTGTGACTATGTCATACATAGTGCCACCAAATATATCAGCGGTCACGGCGATGTAATTGCGGGTGTTGTTGCTGGTAAAAAGGAAAACCTGGAGGAAATCTCTAAAACGACTTTAAAAGATATAGGCGGGGTAATCAGCCCGATGGATGCCTGGCTGTTGATTCGCGGACTCAAAACATTAGCTGTCCGCTTAGACCGCCACTGTGAAAATGCAGAAAAAATTGCGCCGCTGCTTAAAGCACATCCTCAAGTCACACAGGTCTACTTTCCTGGAGATGAAGAATTCCCGCAGTACGAACTGGCAAAAAGGCAGATGAAAAAACCTGGCGGTATGATTAGTTTTGAATTAAAAGGAACAAAAGAAGACGCACAAGCATTTCTCGACCGCTGCCGACTCATTAAAATTGCAGTCAGTCTCGGGGATGCGGAAACTTTAATTCAGCATCCTGCAACGATGACACATGCCGTTGTTCCGCAAAAAGATCGGGAGAGAATGGGCATCACGGACACGCTTCTCCGTCTTTCAGTTGGTTTAGAAGCATGGGAAGATATTTGGGATGATTTAAAACATGCGCTTGATCAAAATATAAAGTTTACTTAAAAAGACGAATGTATGTATATAAGTAGCTCGGTTTTTGTAGAGAAACTCTAAATTAAAGACCAAATCGAATATGATTTGGTCTTTTAAAATCCCTTGTTATTGCAATTTTTTATATTTTAACATTAGAAATTGAAAGTAATTAACACGCCGAATTATATGTGAAATAACTATTGTTATCGTGCAAAATAGGGTGTTAATTCCATTGTTTGAGTACTAAGTAATTTTAAAGTTGATTTTAAAAAAGCAGAAAGGTAATTGTCATTATCTGTTAAAATTAATATAAAGATTGTGAAAAATTGTACTCTAACTAATGTGGCAGTTTAGCACAATAAAGGGTGACCTAACTCTTTTCTTAGTAAAAAATTCACAAAGGGAGGGGAATTATGCAATATTTTGTCTTTGTTTTAATTATTGGGGTAATTGCTTATAGCCTTATCAAAATGTTTAAGAGAAAAAATAACAAACTTCCTAGTAACCAATATACTCCTCTTGATGATATCGATAATGGAGTGACAAAAGATTATTCAAATGAGCCTTTGAAAGTTGAAACCAGATATGAAGAACGTTATGAGGAAGTCGATAAATCTTTATTTTTAACTAACGGGGCAGGTTTGTTTAAGAATAATCCACATAAATATCAACACAGTTGAAATGTTTCTGTTAAAATTTAATAAAGAGGTGATTGTATGAAAGAGGATGATAAGCCATTTAATGATGCAATTGACCACTTAAACAAAATAGAAGGTAATCCGGCGAATTTTGCCAAAGCTGATTTTACAAAGTTACCCAAGCCTTTAAAATATTTTGGATATTTTATCATTGTTTTCTTTTCAGTATCCATTCTGTTAATTATTATTGCAAATTTATTAAACTGACCTAAATACATCAGCTTTTAAACTAGCTACCGTCTTTGGTAGCCTTTTTATTAAGCTAACGACGCAGAATAATTGAGGAAGAGTATTGCAAACCTTCAGTAAAAATAGGTTAGATACACTTATATTTACAAAGGTATTGAGCTTTATTTTATTTCTATAAGCTCGTTAAACATAATCGCATTCAATTTTTAATAAATTATAATATCCAGTTTTATTTCAAAAGGTGAATATTATGATTCAAGGTTCTTGGAGAGCGTTAGTATGGATTGGAATAGCAGAACTATTCGCATTAAGCTTGTGGTTTAGTGCTTCAGTGATTGCCCCTGAACTAAATGTAATTTGGAACCTTAGCCCCAATTCCGAATCATGGTTGTCTTCTTCTGTTCCACTTGGCTTTGTAATAGGGGCATTATTTAGTTCGTATTTTGGGATTGCAGACCGTTATAATCCAAGAAAAGTTTTTGCAATTTCGGCGTTTCTAGGAGCAATAGTAAATGGATTATTAATTCTAGTAGATCATGCTTTTTTCGGTATTATGCTAAGGATATTTACTGGAATCACTCTCGCTGGGGTATATCCAATAGCTGTTAAAATTTTATCACAATGGTTTCCAAAAAAGCGTGGACTAGCAATAGGTATCTTAATAGCAGCGTTAACGCTAGGGTCATCTTTACCACATTTTATTGTGATGTTTTTTTCTTCATTTAGTTGGCAGTCAGTGATTATTTGCAGTTCGGTATTAGCAATATTCGCCACAATCATTGTCAGATGGATTTTAGAAGATGCTCCAGAAACATCGAAAAAAATACCTTTCTCTTTTAAATTAATAAAAAAAGTCGTAACGAATAAACCTGTAATGCTTGCAAACTACGGTTATTTCGGGCATATGTGGGAACTGTATGCGATGTGGACATGGCTCCCTACTTTTTTGACCGTTAGTTTCACAATCTATGCACCCCAAATTTCTCAATGGTTCATTGCATTATCCTCGTTTATTTCAATCGGATTTGCAGGGGGGATTGGTTGTGTATTAGGTGGACTAATCTCGGATAAAATCGGAAGATCCAATTTAACGATTATTTCTATGTTGATTAGTGCTTTATGCTGTATATTAATTGGTTTTACATTTGGTCAATTTATTTGGTTAACATTAATACTTTCTATCATTTGGGGGATGTCTGTTATAGCAGATTCTGCCCAGTTTTCTGCCGCAGTTTCAGAAGTAGCAGAAGTTGAATATGTTGGAACAGCCTTAACTTTTCAAATGTGTATCGGTTTCCTCATTACGATATTCTCTATAAATCTCATCCCCGTTATTCAGAGGTTTATTGGTTGGGAATGGGTGTTTACCTTACTATCGATTGGACCCATTCTTGGGATTGTATCGATGGTCAAATATAAACGCTATGAATTTAAAAATGAGGAATTGTAATCAAGTATGATAACATTTAAAAAGAGTGTATATTTCAATTGAGGAAATTTTATTATGAAAAATAAGGTCAATCTATCTAAGTGTTATGGAAATAATGGTATCTTACATAGACATACTATCAACACTTTAAAAAGAAGTTGTCTTTTTGTAATAGGAAAGATTTCAGAACAACACATTTAAGGGACTGGGTTATGTTAAGGTATAAAAGAGATTGTGAAGTTTGCTACTTTAACTATAGGATGCTTTAATAAAGAAGCATCAATCCTAAAAAAATAGATTAAATATAATAGTTTATTCATAAATAATACCCACCAACATCTCATGTGTTGCCTCATACACTTGGCACATGTTGAATCAGTGACGAATTTGGAATTGAAGAGGTCTAACTAAAAATACTCTTGCTAGTTAAAATAAACATTTGCCAGTCCGACCCTGATTTCGCAAATAATACTTTTGCGATTTCGGGGTCTTTTTCCTGTTGAACCCTTGTCAATTCAGTGTTCTTCCAATTTTCTTTTAAGTATCTTTTAGCAAAACTTTATTTTAACTCGAACAGAGGAATACTGGTTGATGGAGTGGATTTTAGCAGGAGATTATTTTGGTTGTATAGGGATTGTGAAGTTAAAATAAACATTTCCGATCAGTTTGATAAAAAGTGCTTAAGCATGGTATAAGTGTAAAAGAAGCAGGGACATTTTGCTTTTTAATTTTGGGATAAGGGACTGGCCTGGTGTCCCATAATGAGAGGAATTGAATATGAATATGATAGATAATTTTTGGCGTGATTTACCACGACCTTTTTTTATACTGGCACCAATGGAAGATGTAACGGATGTTGTTTTTCGCCATGTAGTGAGTGAAGCAGCCAGACCTGATGTGTTTTTTACAGAGTTTACAAACAGTGAGAGTTATTGTCACCCAGAGGGAAACCAAAGTGTGCGCGGGCGTTTGACTTTTACAGAGGATGAACAACCAATTGTAGCCCATATATGGGGGGATAAGCCTGAATACTTTCGGAAAATGAGTATTGGTATGGCGAAACTTGGGTTTAGGGGTGTGGATATCAATATGGGCTGTCCTGTACCTAATGTGGCACAGCATGGGAAGGGAAGTGGCCTTATCCGTCGTCCAGAAGTTGCAGCAGATTTAATACAAGCAGCAAAAGCAGGAGGATTGCCCGTAAGTGTAAAGACAAGGCTTGGTTATAAGGATGTAGACGAATGGCACGAATGGCTGACACACATATTGAAACAAGATATTGTTAATCTTTCCATTCACCTGCGGACAAGAGAGGAAATGAGCAAAGTAGATGCTCATTGGGAGCTGATCCCGGAGATTAAGAAACTTCGTGACCAGGTGGCCCCAGATACACTTTTGACGATCAATGGGGATATTCCTGACCGTCAAACTGGCTTGAAGCTCGCCCGCCAATATGGTGTTGATGGAGTTATGATTGGGCGTGGTATATTCAATAATCCATTTGCCTTTGAAAAAGAGCCGAAAGAGCATAGCAGCAAGGAATTGCTTGATCTCTTAAGATTGCATCTGGATCTCCATGATAAATATTCAGAATTAGAGCTACGTCCGTTTAAGGCTCTTCATCGCTTTTTTAAGATATATGTCAAAGGATTTCGAGGGGCAAGTGAATTAAGAAATCAACTAATGAGCACAGAGTCAACAGATGAAGTGCGTGAATTGCTTGATAACTTTGGATCAAAGAATCTTGCTGGAATGGGGGAACAGTAGAAGTGTCCCAATTTCAAGGTAAAAGCGAAGTAGGCCGTTAAACTGGTGTGCCCCTAAAAAGTTAGAGTTTATACTAAGCAGTTAATTGGCTGGTGTGAAGGCGGTATTGAACCGACTCATTCCCGCCAATTTTTGTTTTATACGTTTGTTATTATAGTAATCGATATTTGGTTATGTATTTGCAAATTAAAAGTACACAAATGGGGAAGATCATTATTTTTTTCTTTAATATTAAACCTATAAGTTTCTTATCAACCAGAATTAAGTAAAGTACAGAAATACAAATTGAAAAAGGTAAACCCCTAACATACCTGAAATGTATTTTGATGGTTAAGTTATATGGTCTTGCTATAGAAGTTTCTCGTTGAACTAAAGGGTTCGATTATTCTATAAGAATAGTCGCTTTTTTCTTATTGTGCTAACGGAGCAGGATAGTAGAAGAGTGTTGTTTTGTATAGAGTTGTGGAAAAGCTGCTTCTTCAACAGCAAAGGTTAATTGATTAAGGTTACAGTTGATTTTACTCAAAATCATAAAGATTATAGATTTACTTTTCAGGATGTTTCATCTCTTCACGCAACGTACAAATAATTTACATTGCTTGAGTTTTTCGAGAAAATAACACTTATATAGTTAATTGATGATAAAAGATAGTGAGGTAGGAAAAATGATTGCAAAAACAGAAGAAGACTTTAATGGTTTGAAGGAAATTGGCAAAATTGTTGCCTCTATTAGAGATGAATTGGTACAAAGAACAATTCCTGGCATAACCACTAAAGAACTTGATGATATAGCCAGAGAGCTTTTTGAGAAAGAAGGCGCAGTTTCAGCTCCAAAAAGTGAATATAATTTTCCTGGCTATACTTGTATTAGTGTAAATGAAGAAGTGGCACATGGTATTCCGGGTCATCGGGTTATTCATGAAGGGGATCTAGTAAATGTAGATGTTTCTGGCTCAAAGAACGGTTATTTCGCAGATACAGGAATCTCGTTTGTAGTAGGCGAAGGAGAAGAAGTGTTAACGAAAATATGCGACGTTGCAAAAGAAGCATTTGAAGCAGGTCTTAAAAAAGCAAAACCTGGTTCCAAAAAAAGTGGAATCGGAAAAGTAGTATTCCAAACAGCAAAACAGTATGAATTAACTGTTATCAAAAACCTTACAGGACATGGTATTGGACGTACAATACACGAAGCACCTGACCATATTTATAATTATAAGGATACATCGGATGATGAATTATTAAAGGAAGGGATGGTTATCGCATTCGAACCATTTATCTCAACCTTTGAAGAAGAAGTATTCCAAAAAGAAGACGGCTGGACCTATGCTACAGAAAAAAGCTATGTAGCTCAATTGGAACATACGATTATCCTTACTAAAAATGGTCCGATTATTGTCACACTTTAATGAGTTGAAGAGGATTTTTTAAGGTCATTTCTCCAACTTGGAAATCGGCTTTTTTTGATTTCGCTTAACAAATAGTGGCATAACTTTAAAGAGGATACGGAATCGATTTCAAGAATGAGGGGCCACTATGGAAAACAAGAACAAAATTAAAAATGAAGAATTAGACGTTAAATGACCATAAAATTGTTCCAGAAAGGGCCCGATAGTTGAATAAACTTCGCATATGTTCTTCAGCTAAAGGATAGCTATTGTTAAAAAAAGATGTAACGCAATGGAGCTCTTATAGGTTTCCACTGCGTATCATTTGAATTTTACTTCTTATTTAATTTCTACTTTATTGAATCCCAAGTTTCATCAAGATGCTGGGCATAATAAGAAATGCCACGCTTGAAGTATTGAAGTGTTTCATCATTTGTAGTTTCCATTAAATTCATTAAAACAATTTCCATAGCCTTTTTATATTCCCCTGTATTATACAGAGCCATAGAATAAAAGACTTGTAGACCTCGATGTTCAGGAAATTCTGTCACACCACGGTGAAGGGTCTCAACTGCTTCTTTATAGTGTCCCAAAAGCCGGTAAGTGCTGCCAAGGCCAAGTAAACACCTTTGTAGATCTGGACCGGATAGACCCTGCTCAATCGCTTTAACATAATAAGGAATTGCTTCGTTACATAAACCGGAATTATCATAGGCAATTCCAATTTGATAATTAATTTCTGCGTTTTCTGGATCATTTTCAGACATATTTAGAAGAAGGTTAAGTGCTTCTTTTATAATTGTCATATCTTGTTTTGCACGCCCATCTTCACGTAATGCAATAGCTTTGTCTAGAAGTTCATGTGAATTTTTATTTATATTCATTTTTCTTTCCCCTCATTTATCTTATTTTTAAATATAATTTTCGAGAGTATCAATTATGAGAAGAAACACTATAAAAATAAAATTATGGATATGATCCTCCTTAGAATCTGAGCGATAAACCAAGCTCTTTTGTATTCTAATTTATATATGGTGAACGGTCAATGAATATTCAGAACCTTTAAATTTATAGTTTTTCTTTACTCCGTAAAAGAGGGAATTTCCTGAATATTCTGATCATAAATTATCAGAACGATCTTCCATTATCGGGTGCTAGAGTTTAAGAACAACGAGCTAATTGTAGTTCTTTTTTCTTATTGCACTAAGGGGCAGTTTACTTGAACAAGAGGTCCTTTTTATAGCTCTAAAAAATATACAAGTAATAATTATAAATGGGGGGATGTAATGGAGTTGAGTGGAAGAGTAAATTTAAGTGTTGGTTGGATAACTTTGTTTCTAATGGGTATTGATTTATTTGTAGTATCTCCGTTACTACCGTTCATTTCGGAAGCCTATAATGTTAATTCAGCGATGACTGGATGGATGGTAACTGTTTTTGCGGTCACATATGCTTTTTTCGCTCCTTTCTTTGGGTGGCTTTCAGATAAAAATGGACGGAGAGCATTTATTACATTTGGCTTATTGTTGTTCGTTATTTCTAACTTATTAACTGCTTTTGCTCCTTCATTTTTTTTGTTAATTGTTAGTCGTATTTTAGCTGGTTTATCCGTTGCTTCAATTACTCCTTTGATATACGCAATCATTGGAGATACTGCGCCACCAAATCGGAGAGGGACATGGCTTTCGATTGTTGTTTCAGGGCACTTAACAGCTCTTTGGGCAGGAGCTCCATTCGGTACGTTACTAGAGCATTTTCTTGGTTGGCGTTCAGTATTTGTTGTAATGGCTATTATAGGAGCTATATTGGCGGTAGTAAATTTCAAAACATGGAAATATGTTCCTAAAAGCGATTTAACAAGGAATCTATTAGAAGGAAATCTGCTAAGAATACTTGGTTCGGTAAGTGTTACAACCATTTGGGCGATTTCAATGTATGCTCTTTATGTTTACTCAGGTGCGGCTCTTTATTCTGAAAATAGATTCTCATCATCAGAAATCGCATTAGCTATTACTTTTTATGGTATCGGTGCTGTTTTAGGAAGTCTTATAAGTGGACAATTAACAGATAGATTTGGAGAAAGGAAGATTTCGAAAGTTACGCTCATTTTCTTGACTCTAATATTCGTTTGTTTAGGTATATTCTTCTCATCTGGTGATTGGATTTATTTCTTCTTGTTCATATGGGCTTTGGTTGGGTATGCAGGATTTACATCATACCAAGCAAGATTAGCGGTCGAATATTCAAACGAACGAGGAATTGTTATGGCGTGGAATAATACGGCTTTGTATATTGGTATTACTATTGGTTCAATGATTGGTGGTTTTGTCATCTCTAATTGGGGATACCCTTTCCTTCCGTATGTTTGTAGCATTGCAGCAATCATTAGTTTTATCCTTAGTACCCAAAAAGTCCAAGAAACAAAAAAAGAATCATCTTTTTTAGATACATGACCTCAGAATGAAGTCTTTTTGTTGAACTAACGGGTAGCTTTAGTGAAATTCGGGAGTTGTTTAAAACAACTCCTTTTTCTTATGGAACAAACGTAATGCAGATTAGCTAAAGATTACGGTCTGATTATCTTTCAACAATCGGGCTAATATTGATGTAGAATAGATCAGGATAGTAAAAAAGCAGGATGTTTTGTAAAAAAGTAGAATCTTTTACAGAGGTATTTTATTTATTGAGATTTTTTAAACCATGACAGTACAAAGGAGGAGATCACTTTGAAACGAGTTGACTTGCTTTTAAAAGTTTTAGATTCAACATTCGATAAAGAGAGTTGGTATGCACCGTTTAAAGATGCTATAAAAGGACTTACAGCCGAACAGGCTATCTGGAAACCATCTGGAGAAGCAACTAAAACCATTTGGGAGAACGTTAATCATCTTATTTATTACAAAGAAAGACTTACTGCAAACTTGGAAGGACGTGAATGGACACATAATCTCGACGGTGATGAAACCTTTTATCTTACCAATCAATCTAATGATGATAAGGAATGGAAGAAAGTCGTTGAACGTTCCGAAAACGCTCAACAGAATTTAAGACAGGTATTGAGTGCAATTTCCGAGCAAGATCTTAACCAAAATTCACTTGAGGGGAAATTACTGGATATCATGCTTCATGATGCTTATCATACGGGCCAAATTATTCAATTAAGAAAAATGCAGGGGTCGTGGCCATCAAATCGTTGATACACAATAGCTGATTTTTCAATTCTTAATTTGTATAAAAGTTTGTGAAGAAATGTACTTAAGCTCCCTCAGTTAGATACGATTATCTCTCAAATACTCACTTTATTCTTAAAATAATGCACTTAAACTATCTGGAAGATAATTGAAGAGTTGGATTCTGTAATAAGGCATTGGAGAGATGAATGAGGTGTATTGGTTATAATCTTATTTTTGGCATAGGCCAAAACGAATAAAGATAAGCGATAATAGTGATAAAATTGCTCCTGATATAGAAGATAATGCTAATACTGCCACCAAAATTAGATTTTGACTCTAACTTTTGGGGGCATTGATAGTTAGGACATGTATTTACTTTTGGTTTTAGATAAATTTATTGTATTATTTTTTATTAAATGAACTAATAAGGCGATTAAAGGCAAAGCTGTTCCGATGAGTAAAGTTGCTTCACTATTAAATTTATAGTAAGTATAACTTCCAATCCATGAACCAAAGGCTCCTCCCAAAAAGAAAATAGTCATATATAATCCATTAAGTCTATTTCTTTCCTCGGGGTTCAAACTAAAGATAACTTTTTGACCTAGTAATAAATTTCCTGATACACCAATATCAATGCTAATGCCTGAGATAAGGATTATAATTACACTCAATAGTGAATGATCTTGAACAAAAAATAATAGTACGATAGATAATAGTACGAGCGCCATTGATACATTAGTCATTGTAAAAATATAACCTTTATCTGCTATTTTACCAATGGTAGGAGTTAATAAAGCTCCAGCTATTGCAACAAATCCAATTAATGCAATTTCATTATTTGAAAAATGTAATGGCTCTGACCTTAATAAAATTGGGATAACTGTCCAATAAAGACTAAATGTTGCAAATAAACATGCGTGATAAAAAGCTCTTTGTTGTAAAGGAGATGTATTTATTAGTAGCTTCACCATAGAGGTTATTAAATTTGAATATGACAAGTTACTATTCGATACTATTTCATAGTTGGGCAAAAATTTTATAATTAACAATAATACGGCAACTAGCGTTATTAATGAAAATAGAAATACCATTCTCCAGCCGAACCAGTCAGTTATTCCGATAGATAATGGGCGAGCAATCATAATCCCAATCAATAAACCACTCATCACTTTACCTACATATTTACCTGTCTCTTCAATGGGCACAATCCTCATTGTTAGTGGAACTAATATTTGAGCCGCACAGGCTCCAATGCCAATTACGGTTGTTAATATTAAAAAAACAATTCCATTTATCGAAATAAGAGTACCAATTAATGAAATAATAGAAAGCCCGATAAGAAGAACAATTATTTTCTTACTTTTAAATAAGTCAGCCATTGGTACGATAAAAAATAATCCCAATCCATACCCAATTTGTGTCAAGGTAGTGAGCAATCCAGATAAATCAGAAGAGATGTTCAGATCTTTTGCAATGAATTGTACAATTGGTTGTGCATAATAAATATTAGTAGCAAGTGCACCACAACTAATTGCCAAAATAAATATTAGAAAATTTGTCTTTTTAGTCAACTTTATCATTCCTCTTGTTTATTTTATTGTTTTTTTGGTACGTTCGTTCCAAAATGTTTAAAAAAGAAAGACTATAGGTCTGCAATAGTCTTATCCACCAGATTATAGGCTAGATATTTCTCTTTTCTATATCTGGACATTAAATTAATACTATGATTTAAACTTAATAAAGAATATGCAACTAATTCAGAGTTAGCCCCTTGTGAAATTTCTCCCTTCTTTTTTCCTTCTTCAATGACTTGCTTAAATACTTTTTCAAGTTCATTAAAGTCATTTAGAAGTATTTTTTCTATGGAAGGATCAATATGTCCAATAAGCAATGAAGAATTAGTTATAATACAACTTTTGGGAATGTCATCTGAATAGCATTCTTCAATATGTTGATAAAAAAAGGATTTAAGTGATTCTTTAGTGTTTATGCCACTAAAAAGTAAATTTCTCTTTCGATAGCCATAGTTTTTATAATGTTCTAAAACCAGTTTAAATAGTTCATCCTTATCTCCAAAACTATCGTAGAGAGTGGATCGACTTATTCCCATTGTTTCAATAAGATCTGAGATATATGTAGCGTCATAACCTTTTTCCCAGAATAAATACATTGCTTTATCCAAAGCATGTTCTTTGTTAAAACTAATACTTCTACCCAACTTACAACACCCCCATTCATATAAATTAGTATAGATGTTTTGGAACGAAGAGTCCAGAAAAACATATTCTTAATCAATTTCGTTAAAGGGCGCTTTTCTGAAACAATGAAAAGTGCTTATTTCTGCTTTATAAAATATTGAATTAATAGAAATTGCGAAATAAAGGAGATGAAAAAAGATGAGTTAATGACTCACCTTATTTTTTACAAACTGAACAGAGTATTTTATCAGCATGCTTGCTCATTGATGCATCAAAAGCACCATAAGGTAATTTAGTTGGGCTTGGTAATTTTAGTTCAATTTGGACACTTTCATTAGTTTTAAGTTCTTTATTACAAATAGAACATTTTAATTGTTTATCTTTAAACCCAAAACCACGATGTATGAATAATAGGTTTCAAAATAATTAATAGTGTGCAGTTCGCTTAAATAGTAAAAGAGTGATCTTCAGCAAATAGCACTTAGCAGAAAAAGAAAGCGTAAGCTCTTAATTTTTGACGAAAATTTGTTTGTTGAAAGAATTCTTTTACTCACCTTGAGAGATGAGTAAAAGAAAAAGTGCTAGAAAATAGTCGGTACCATGCCTCCATCCATACGGATCGGAGAACCTTTAAAAGCGGATGCATAAGGGCTACATATAAAGGTAGCTAATCTACCTATCTCAGTTGGCTTGATAAATCGTTGGATTTCAGACTGAGGTAGATTTGTAGTCATAAATTCTTTCTCTTTTTCTGAAAAAGTCATATCTTCATTAGGGTACATCCCCTCAATTATTTGATACACATTTTCGGAGAGTGATGGTCCCGGCATGATCGTATTGACTGTAACTTCTTTTCCTATTGTTAATTTAGATAGGCTTTTTGACAATGATAATAGCATTGATTTTGTCATACAATATTGAGGCATTTGTCCCGAGGGCATAACTGCTTCTTCACTCGCAATAAAGATAATTCGACCAAAATTATTTTTTATCATTTTAGGTAAGTAAAATTTAGATAATCCATTTGCAGCAAGAACATTAGTACGGATATACTTTTCCCATACTTCATCGTCGACGTCCTCATATTTCATAATTTCATAAATCCCCATATTGTTAACTAAAATATCAATTTGGGAATGTTTTTTAAATAATGCTTCCCTTTGTTGAATATCTACAATATCGGCAGTAGCATTTTGAGGGAAGGTATCAGGGAACTCTAACGTAATTTCATTTACGGTTCGTTCTACCTCTTCGTAATTTCGTCCATTAATTAGTACATTAACACCTTCTTTTGCAAGTTCAATGGCAATTGCTTTACCAATCCCTCTTGTTGATCCAGTGACTAAAGCTGTTTTATTTTTTAATTCCATATCCATAATACATTGCTCCTTTTAGTTTAAAAAAATAATCCTTTTATTTTGTAGTTATTATTAAGTTATCCGGCTGTTAATTCAGTGTCAAAAAGTAAACTAGTCAATTAATCAATTTTGCACCGAGATGTTCAGTACGCCATTTTAAAGGGGTAGCACCTTCCCAAAGGTGAAAGGCACGGTAGAATGAGTTTTGGTCTTCATATCCAATCAAAAAGGCGACCTCTTTAATATCAAGTGACGGGTCTGCCAGGTACTCTCTAGCCTGCTCATGTCGAACTTTTGTTAACAAATGCTTGAAGCTCGTGCCTTCTTCAGTAAGTCGCCGCTGCAAGGTACGATCGCTTATCCCTAACTCGCTCGCGATAGTCTGAATGTCAGGGCGACCTCCTGTTAGGCTACGTTTCATGATCCACTTGACCGTCTCGGTAATTGAGGGGCTGCGTGGCTGCTCAATCAACGACTGTTCCAGTACGGGAGTCAGCATCTCCAGCAATTCTGCATTGTACGAGACAAAGGGACGATCCAGATCTGCTCGATGTATAGTCAACCTGTTACAATTTGTACCGATCTGAATTCGGCAGCCAAAGTAATCTTCAAGTATCTGTAGGTCGCCAATTGAATGGGTAGAAAATTCTACGAACTTTGCTGTCAAAGTTTGACCTGTGCCCCGGCGTCCCAGCTCGAGAAGAAATGCCAACGTAATACCAATTAGAATGGGAGGACTGGGGTGTTCACTATGCAATGTTTTTATTTCAATTGTACAGAGTTCATCTTCCTCGATGATATGTAAGCTTTCTGGAGGGCACAGTTGTTTGTACCTGGCCATTCGCTTTAAAGCATCACGGTAGTCACGAGCGTGGTAAGTTGCTAAGACAGTCGGAGGGAAATGATCTGTTTCAAAGGATTTCACAAGCTTGATGATTCCTTTGGCAGTGTCATCGATGAGATCGGAGTAAGCCTGCCAGATTGCAAAATATTGGGCTGTGGTGACAACTGGATCAGAAACAATGGTGATTGGCAATTGTGCTTTTCGAACCACGTCGTGGGCGACTATTCCCAATTGACGTAATCCTGCCCAAAATCCTGCTGGAATTTTAATACGATTAGAGGTATATAACGTCATAAGTAGGGGTCTCCTTTATCTATTAACATTAGTAGTTTAATCGTAAATTGTGTGCTTCTTTGCTAACGGTACAGTTTAATAGTACCTCTCCAACGATGCTTTGTAACTAGCAAATGGCGACAAAACACTTGCTAACTACGCCAAATAATAATAAAAACGACAGCAGTACATAAGGATTGTTATACTAAATTCTTGGTCAGTTTTTTAAAGCTCTATCTTATTTTCCACTATTCAGCAAACAAAGCGCGATTGTGGAATAAGCATCCCTTTTCTTATTTAACAAACGGGTGTGATTGTTCAATAAAAGCAGTCTCTCCTTTCTTATTGAAGTAATGGGAAGGTAAGTTGAATAAGGAGATCGTCATTTAGTCAATCATATTTCCTTTATCATTTACTCAGAAAATTTCGATTCGAATATGGAATATTATGTTAAAATTATTTTGAGGAATTTCAGAACTAACTGACAGGTAAGTGTAAGAGGGTATTAAAATAAATTATTTAATTCAAACCGGAATCCGTAGGGGGTAACAGATGTACCTGAAATATAATATATATTCTTTTTATTTCACCATACTCTGTCTTTTCTTCTTTTCTTCTTTTCTTTATGTTTGTTTGACTCAACGATTATTCATTTCAACATTCTCTACTTTGTTATTTACTTTATCATTATGTTACCTCTTGTCTTTGGAATTCTTGGATTTAAATACAATGATACAATAATTTCAAAGATTAGAAGTTGGTTAACAATCTTTTTTGTCCTTATTTTATTAATTATTTTGGTGATTCTGCTTTTGTTATCCTCTTTGGGAAGAGATGAATTAATAAAAACCGTTCAGTCACCAGATGAAAACTATACCATTAATTTTTATTCCTGGGATGCTGGTGCAGCTGGAACATTTGGAATTTCAGGAGAAGTAGAGGGATTCTGGTCTCATAGAAGGATTTACTATGAAAGAAGAATTGAACAAGCAGAATTAGAATGGTTAAACAATCACACCATTTCTATTAATGGGCATCATTTGGATTTAGATAATGAAGAGACTTTTCCAAGGTAAGTATCTTTTTAATATTTAACTAACGGGTCAGGATAGTTCAAGAAGGTAATCTGACATTTTGTAAAAATAAAAAGATGCATTAATGTAGACATTTCAGGGGGAGAGAGAATGAGGAATGTTTTTATTGGATTTGTCTTAAGTTTGTTATTGTTACTTTGTTTTACATTATTAAATGGAATTGGCATATCGATTTCTTTTGGGATTTCACTAGTCATTACCTCAATTGTATTTGTATATTTTGTAAATAATAAGAAACCTAATCTCAAAGGGATTGTATTAATTTCCATAGTGACTGGAGTATTTTATATAATCTATGTTTCAATCGGAATTAAATTATTCCCAAATGAAGAAGTAAGGGATTTAGGAGATGTAGTTATGCCCTATCTATATGCTTTTATTTTTGGTTTACTTACAACTTTTGTTTTTATCTTTTTAGGATTTAAATATATGCAAAGAGTAGCTAAAAATTGAGGGAATCCGTGGTTTTAAAATCCATGACAGGGGAGATTACCATGAATTCTTATACTAAAGGGATTATTCTTTCAATAATCCTTTTTGTAGTTTTTGTTGTACTTTATTATTTAATAGGTAGGAACGGTTTTATAATTGATGACGGTATTCTAATGGTAAGCCAAGTATTTTTGGGATTTATCCATTGGATTTATGCTTGGCCGCTTTACAAATATTTTCTTCTAAATTCTTGCTGATCCTTACGGAACCATACATTGTGGACAATAAATCAAAATGGGTTGTGAATTATTTTATGTTTAAATAGGTGATATAGCAGTAAGTATCACTTCATATTAAGATAGCTGGGCCGGTTAGAGTAACAATTTAACAAAACGTTGATTCCTTTTTAATGCTGGCAATTGTCTATTTAGCTTGAAATTTGCTTATCGTACAATATTATGAAAAGTTGCTGATACCCCTGAATAAAAAATCTTCCTATTCAAACAATATGGGTAGTCTACCACCAGATAGGGAGGGAAATACATGATAAAAATTTGGGAAACAATTATGGATGCCATAAAATCACAGTCAGTTCAAGACGAAGACCAGCCTCTTCATGTTGGCGAAGTCATGGCATGCTGGATTTACTTAGCGGGACTTGAATTAGCAAAAGTCTCTGTTCAGGCAGGTTTAAATACCACGACGGATGATGAACTAAAAGCAATGCTTGAAGAGGATATGAAACTAGGTACCAGTCAAAGGGAGCGGCTCCATCATTTCATGATTAAGGAAGGAATTCCGTTACCTTCTGCTCCAGAAGATATGCCAATATCAGATCCTAAAGGTATTCCTCTCGGTGTTAAATTAACTGATGATGTAATTGCAAACGAATTATCTTTAAAAATCGCAAGTTTAATTTTGCGCGCTGCTGGTGCTGCTGCCGAATCGATTCGTACAGATGTTGGTTTATTGTTTATTCAGTTTCAAGCAGAAAAATTAGCTTACGCAACTAGACTAAAACATTTAATGCGTAAACGGGGATGGATTAAAATACCGCCATTTTATGTTCCACCTGGGTCCCAACACCATTAAAAGAAGTGGCGTAGATAGTATTGGGAGTGAAAACTAAACATTCTGTTATTGCTAACGAGTGCGTTAATTCAAAGGGATTAACGCTTTTTATGTTTTTTAGAGAATTCACCAATTTTTTGAATATAAGGAAATAAACAGTTTTTTAGATTTAGGAACCAACTATGACAGAGCGTCGTCTATTAGGGGGAAGGAAATGAAATGGGAAGTTATTGTACTACCGAGGCAGGAAAGTTAAAGAAGGAATTAGTCACTCTAACAAAGAAATACTGGTACAGAACCATTTTTTCTTACTAAAGGAGCTTTATTTTAATATTATTATTTTATGAAATTGTGGAGTGATTTCAATGGTGGTAGCTGATTTGTGTGAAGCCTGTAAAGTAAATGAAATTAACGTTAAAGAAACCTCCGATGACCCCAATCAGCCTTATAAATTATGCAGTCAATGTCACGATAGGTTATTAAAACTCTCCTTGAGACCCATTGAATGGTATAACCTAGCAGTTGTCCATTCTACCAACAAATTTTTGCTACACGATGATTTTTACGATGAAGACGGGGAAGCCAGTCAACCAGAAGAAGATGTAATTGTAACTGATAAAGATAAAGCACCAACGTTGGAAGATGTTCAAAATGATCTAGAGTCTTTGTTAGATTTTTCAATAACTAGATGGTTTCTTGAAGCTGATGTAATAAAAGCCTTTAAAGAACACGATAATCTAACGATTTTAAAATCTGTAAAATCGAGATTTTATAGAACAGAGAATTACGAGATAAAAACACGAATGTTGGAAATTGTAGCTGATGTATTAGGTACCACAGCTTCAGGCTGGGTTAGAGAGCTTTGGGAAAACTATGACAAAGAATTGCTATACCCAATTTCTTGGGCAACAGCGAGTAGTCTTCCAATCGAAGAAGGCTTAAATAATGTATTTGAGAAATTGAAATCGGTAAAAGAAAAAGAATTGCCTAGAGTCGCTTTCAGCAGTCTTTATCGTTTCCGTTCAAATGACATACTCGATTGGATGGAGGCTAATTGTACAATTTTTAATGATAATTGGGGAAGGTTGGCAGCCTTATGTTTTCCTACCTGGGATAGAATGAAAATGTGGTTAGACAAAGGAAGACCTTTAAGTTTAATTGCTCTTGATACAATGGCAAACTGTTTTATTAGAGGCGGAGACCATGTTGTTGAGCAATTTACTCCTAAGATACTTGGAACAGAGAAAAATGAAGTCGACCAGATATTAAATGATTATTATCAAAAAGACAGTGTTCCTCGAGTTAAAATGAAAGTAGCTAGAATAGTGGAGAACAAGAAAGAAATATTTCAATAAAAACTGAGTTAGTTCCTTTAGTCTAATCATGATGGTGAAATACGGGTCCATGTCTTTCTTTATCAAAAAGACATAATTAGTGGCACATTGTTTGCATTAGAAAATGACGCAAGCAGTAAATTATTAGGTTGGTAAAAAATGATTAATGTAAACGGATGCTAGAACATAAGAACAACGAACTGATCGCAGCTCTTATTTCTTATGAGTTAACGAAGCAGGTTAGCATAACAAGTATAGTCAACAAGATTATAATGGATTTATAAGTAAAGAGTTGAAAGGAGGATGGTTATGGTTTATGTCGCTCTTCTTAGAGGGATTAATGTAGGTGGAAAAAATAAAATTGACATGAAGTTGCTTAAACAAACGTTTGAACAAGTCGGGATGAACGATGTGATGACATACATCAATACAGGTAATATTATTTTTTCATACAAGGGTCTATCAAAAACTGAACTATCACATTTTTTGGAAGAAGCAATACATAATGATTTCGGATTACAAATTAAAGTAGTAGTTCGAAGTGTCGATGAGGTCAGAGAAATTATTAACGCTATTCCTAAAACTTGGAAAAATGACAAAGACATGAGAAGTGATGTCATGTTTTTATGGGATGAAATTAATGATGAATCTGTACTTGGGAATTTGGTTATTAAACCGAATATTGACACGGTAAAGTATGTCCCCGGCGCGATCCTATGGTCGATTGACAAGAAAAATGTAACTAAAAGCGGTTTGTCAAAAATCGTTGGATCAAAGATATATAAACAAGTTACGGTAAGAAATGTCAACACCGTTCGTAAAATATATGAACTGATGCAAGCTTAAAACAGTTAGTTCTCCCGATGATAACTACACCATTTATTAAAAACAGACAGAAATATCACATTTCTGTCTGTTTTCAGTCTTAAAATGAATATGATTCACCATCATTTGGTACTAACACATTAGAAGCGATTCCTCTTTCGTTAATAAAGCTCTTTAGTTCTTCTCTGGACAATGCCCAGTGATTGACAGCTTCCATGTGGACAGCAATAATTTTTGCATTAGGGGCAGCCTTATACACTTCATATACATCATCTTTCCCCATGACAAGAGAACCGCCCTCAAAGAATTGGTTATCTCCGGCATTGACCACAATAATTTCCGGTTTATGTGTGTCAATGACTTCTTGTACTGCTTCATACCAAACCGTATCGCCAGCTACATATAATGTTTTCTCATCAGGATGCTTGAAGACAACGCCACACACTAGACCAGCAAGCTTTAAGATTTCACCTCTTCCGTGCTCGCCTTTTGTTTTAATTAATTGGATACCTTCGAAAACGGTATCCTCTTGTAAAACCTCTACATTTTGGAAACCAGTATTTCGAATTTCTGTTGCATCTTCTTCATTTTGGGAAAATATTTTAATTTCTTTTGGCAGTGCTTCTTTAGCAGCATCATCCCAGTGGTCATAATGCAGATGAGTGACTATAACAGCATCAATATCTTGAATAATATTATCAATGGATGTTGGCAAGCTAACCAAAGGATTGTTTTGATCTTGTCTTGGTGCATTTGGGAAAGGAGGGTAAGTCCCTTTTTCCGCTAACATTGGATCGATTAAAAACTTTTTCCCTGCGTATTCAACAACTAATGTTGCATTACGAATTTGATGTATATTCATATATATTATCTCCTTTTCATTGAAATTTCTTTGGAACAATGTATATTCTAAACTATGACCCATCGAACGATACAGAGTTTAAATAAAGTCTTTTGCCCGTTTGACTTTATTAATGAAAGGAGTTAAATAAATGTTAGATAATACGGATATGAGGATCTTAGATGAACTATCCAAGAACAGTCGGATTACAATGAAAGAATTAGGCGAGAAAGTCCATTTGACTGGACCAGCTACAACGGCTAGAGTAGCAAAATTAGAGGATAGTGGTATTATTGAGGGCTATACCATTAAAGTTAACCAAGTCAAATTAGGATTTTATATACATGCTTTTATTACTATCATTACAGAACGGATTTTTCATCAATCATATCTGTCGTTCATAAAAACACAAGAGAGATATCTAATAAATAATTATAAAATCAGTGGAGATGGTTGTTACCTTCTAGAATGTAAGTTTCCATCCAATGAATTAATGAATCAATTTTTGGAAGAATTAAACGAGCATGCAAACTATAAATTATCCATTGTTATTGATAAATAGCGAATCATTACAACGGAGAGTTTGTGAATAATTGTACTTAAACAAACGGGTGTATTTCTTTAAGAAGAAGTGCACTATTTTTATTGAATGTTTTCAGGTTATATTTATGATGATAATGCATCATAAGCGTCTTTTTATGAAACTTTATCCAGGATTTATTCGTATCCATTCATATATAGACTGTGGGGTGTTATTATGGCGAATGTAATAAATGTGGCATTTGCTATCTTAATTGTTATGGGGATCGGGGTAGCAGTTTATTACCTCGTTAAGAATTTTAGAGACAAAAAAAGAGTGGTTCCTGTATATGGGTTATCTTATAGCGGAGAGTATACTCAGAAGAATTTTTGGACAAATGAGATTTTTATTCTGGTCATTTTAACGCAAGGGTTTGGACTGTTGAAGTTATCAATGACTGTGAATATTTTGATGATATGTTTTCTGATTATCCTTACTGTCCTCTATTTTACACAGATCTGGCGTGGTGCGATTGGAAAAAAAGGTGTTGTATCGGCTACTAAGTTTTAC
Source organism: Bacillus oleivorans (assembly GCF_900207585.1). GTDB lineage: Bacteria > Bacillota > Bacilli > Bacillales > JC228 > Bacillus_BF > Bacillus_BF oleivorans. Next base: position 195,553 of record NZ_OAOP01000003.1, read on the forward strand.
GATTGGAAACAGATAGATACTGTTGATTGGATAACAGGACTTCAAGCTGAAAATCCTGGTTATCCTAGCTGGGGATTGGTTCGTTTTTATATAGGTAACCATTATGTGGAGTTCGTGATCAAAAAAAAGATAGAGGATGAAGTACGTACTTTTGTAGAAGAACAAATGGATCTTGCAAAAGCAAATTAGTCTATCGAATTGTTTTACTTAAAAGCGTTTTCTTAGAATAATTACAGATTCATGCAGTTTTATTCTACAAACGGGTGCAACAAGGGGTTGTAATAGCAGAACTTCTTTTTTCAACTAAAGGAGCAGGTTAATTAAACAAGGACTGTTTATAGCTGTTTCCCCTGAAAGAGTAGGGATTATTCATTTTTCCGATGAAAATTGTGCAGGCTGGCTATGATCACAGCAAGGAGTAGATACGTATCTAGTGGAATAGTCCGGTTGATTTCTCATTACTTGAAAGAATGATCTTAACGCCATATTTTTGAGTAATATGCCAACGGGGCAGGATAGTTAAAGAATTTAAATCCACTGGATCTCCCTTGGTTGTTTCCAAGAACCTTTCTTATTTTACTATGTTTCGATAATCTTAGTTTTTTGCCTTAAACGTTGATTTATTTCGCCATGTTTTTTATACGGAAGGTATTAATAATAAATTATAGAATGTTTATAGTATTAGTTTTAATGTTTTTTATTAGTGTTCAAATGACGGGTGGGGGTGACGTGAACGGAACCATAATAGCTATTGCATTCGTTGTTTTACTTTTTGTTCTATCGCCTGACAAATAACAAAATAGCAATGTGGCCTGAGTAACAGTGGAAAGGTCAAAAGGATTGGTCATGAAAAAAGTTTTTTGAATTTTTAAAAGTGAGGGAATGCATATGTCATCTTATTTCTTTGAAAAGGGGTTACATGGGGTAAATGCTCATGTTGATCCCGTGGAAGTGTTTGAGGGTTTACGGTGGGAGATGGCTGGAAAAAAAACCGAAAACTGTCCATATTCAGTGTGGCAGGTTCTAAACCATATGATTTTTTGGCAAGATTACTATCTTACCTTGCTTAAAGGTAGGGTGCCCAATCCTCCAGAACATGACGAAGAAACTTGGCCCGATGAAACAGCTCCGTCAAATGAAACCGAGTGGAATAATACTTTTCTCCAATTCAGTAATGGACTAAAGGAAGCTGAAAACGAAGCAAAAAAAGATTTAAAGGAACTGCGAGATGCGAGATTAGGAAGGACTCGAGGTGACATTTTAACCACACTTATGGCACACAACAGTTATCATACAGGGCAGATAGCACTGATTCGGCGAATAATTGGAGCGTGGCCTCCCCCTTCATGGTGATACTTGGTAGCTAACTATTTGCCATTTAAAGTTTTGAAAGTTAAACCTATTAGGAACTGTATTAACCGCATATTACAAATAATTAAAACAAGGTATTGGACAGGATGTTTATGTCCGGGACCTTGTTGGAGCTAACGAATAGCGTTAGCTTAACAACAGAGGTAGCTGCGGCACCTCTATTTCTTATTCAACAAACGGGGCAGTTTAGTTAAGAAGAAAAAGGATTTTGTTGTATTTAACACGAAAATAAATCGGTAGGATAAGCAAGCAAAATTGCATTAATTTAGGAATCCTGGAATTGAGGAGTGATTAGAATGACTCACGTAAAAGATATTCTAACTGACCAGTTCTTAGCGAATGCCAATGATGCGAGTTGGTACAGACCATTTTCAGAATCCGTGGAGGATTTAACAGAAGAACAAGCATTGTGGAAGCCAAATGAAAATTGTCTTAGTATAGCTGAGATAGTACAGCATTTAATATATTGGAATCAATGCTGGCAGACTAGGTACATTGAATCCAGTATAGATTCTGCCCCTTCAATTGCAGATAATATTGAGAGCTTTAAAATACCTGAAAATATCACCTTTAAAGAATTAAAGGAAACGTTGCTTGATGTACTTTTAAGGTGGGATGGGTTATTAACCACTGAGAAAATAGAAAGTGATGTTATCGGTTTTTCGGAAAAGGCTAAATGGTGGCAGATTCTTGGAAATTCAACTACTCATAATGCATATCATATTGGTCAAATTATATTTATTAGGAAACTACAAAACAGTTGGAAAACAGATAAGTAAGAAATTCACTAGCGTTGATTCAGAAGGATTGACGCATTTTTTAATTATTTTTAATTCAACTAAAGGAGCAGATTAGCTTAAGAAGGGATACAAATATCTTGGTAAATTTCGAATACTATATGGCTTGGCAATCATATATTGCTCCACGAATAGAAGCTCAAAAAACTCCAAAAGAAATGCTTCGGTTGTATATTGAATCCAATCTTACATTCGTAGATGAAAATCGGCAGCATGTTTTCGCTGTTATAGAAATGGTTTCTAATAAGAGAACTGCTGACGGTAAACTTCGGTTTGCAGCAGACCATGATGAAACTATTTTACTTCCAATTGAAAATATTCTCACCCTAGGGATGCAAGAAGGATTTTTCCGAGAATTTACCAGATCGTCAGCAAGGGTGATGGCGTTAACAATAAGAAATGCCATTGACGGGTTCACCATTGAATTAATGAGAAAGCCTCATTTAGATGTTCAGGAATATACTAGAGAACTGGTTACAATCTTCGATAAATCAACTAAAAAGGAATGTGTCACTTAGGAGGAAACAATGATTTACTATGAGGTACTTTGTTATAGTTGTAAAAGAAAATTCAAAGTATACGAAGGTTCACTAAAATATAAACAATTTAAGGAAAGAAGGAATAGGATTTTTTGTTGCGAAGATTGTAGCCATAAGATACGCATTGATGCAATTAAAAATTTCTTTAGATAGTTTTTTGGGGAGTGTCTTTCTAATAGATTGTGAAAAAATGTACTTAAACTAAAAGGTGGGTTAGTTGAAAAAGGTTAAAATAATACAACAATTCACATAGATTTAGAAACTAACATTAATGTCTGTTCAGAGATTTTGAAGAAAATCCAGTTACAATCATTAACGTACTTTTATTTTTAAAAGGATTTACAGTATTCCTAGATATTATGGGGTTTCTTAATTACCAATAATAATGTCTGTGAACAGTTGTTCATGTGAAGCTATAATAAATCCTGTCGCTTACAGTAATTAAATATGCCACAGATTATAACTTAGCAAGTCATTCAATTAAACCTATTATGGTGAGTTATTGCCATAATAGGTTTTTCATTTCTGCATAAAGCGAGAAAAATAAAACACCAGATCCATTTTTATAATTGGAGTGGAAGGCACGAGACTCCTCATAAAATGCTGCGCATTTTTCTCGTGCGATGATACGCTTGCGAAGCCTTCCTTGTCCTGCGGGAAGAGCAAGCCCAGTGAGACCCCTATCGTACCGAGGAGTGTCGGTTGGATTCAGTAGAGCAAAATCTGAACGCAAGTAAAAACAGGTCTATAGACTTATTTTTTCGAATAAAGCTATAAATGTCTAGGCAACTAGACAGGTATAATGTCCCTTTTTTCAGAAAATTTAATATGTTACGATAAACCCACGAATCTACTAAAAAAGGAGAATTATAAAATAGTTTACTAGATTTGTAAAATGGTCTGAAAGCGCTAACAAAATAGTAAAGTGGGGGGAGTAGTATATGCTGTCAAAACGAGTAAGTAAATGGATGAGTGTATTGGCAACCATCGTTCTTTTTACTGGACTTTTTTCTCAATTAGGACAAGCTTCCACATCAGAAGAAAACAAATCCTGGGTTGAGTATACGGAAAAAATTATGGCCAAGGATCAAGAAGTACTTGAATTAGAGCTTCAAGGTGAGTTAAAGCTTGCAAACAATTACGATGTAATACAAAAAGGCGAAAACAGAGTGTACCAAAAAACGCTCGATGATGTAAGAGTCGGTGCAGAAAATGTAACAGTTCGAGTGAACCATAAAAATGAAATTACGAAAATTTTTATCAATGGGCCAACCCCAATTGAAACAATGAGAGTAGGGATTATGACTTCAGGCTTTGCGACGGTTGACCACGAAAGAATCGTATTAAGTTCACAAGCAGGACTTGAAATCGTTGACAAAGTTGCTGGTGAAACCTTTGCAGTTGCTGCAGGAGAAAAAGTCACGTTTACACCTGCTTCAGGTGAAATAACCGTAACAAATGCGAATAGAGATGTATTATATACGACTCCTAACAGACTTTATGCATTTACGGAAGAGGGAAGCAAAATCAAAGTAGAGAATATTACAAGAGCAAGTGGGGATCCGTCTTACCGTGGGTTCTTTGAAATAACTGCATCTGATGCGGGAGATAAGCTGAACTTAATAAACGAAGTAGATTTCGAACAATATTTATATCAAGTCGTTCCTAGTGAAATGCCGGCTTATTTTGGACTTGAGGCACTAAAAGCGCAAGCTGTTGCTGCTAGAACCTATGCATTAGGGGATTACTTAAGCGATCGCTTTGCGCATAATGGATTCTTTGTATTAGATAGCGTTATGAGTCAGGTTTATAACAATACTCCAGAAAATGCAATGACAACACAAGCAGTAAATGAAACTGCGGGCGTTATTATGTTAGGTGCAGATGGTAGTTTAGTAGATGCTAGATATTACTCTACTTCTGGAGGATATGGGGCTTCCAAACATCAGGTATGGGCAGACAACGATGGTTCATTTCCGGGCCAAGCAGTACCTTACTTGATCGCGCAAAGCCATACATTTGATCCGAATGATCCTAGCAAAATGCTTGAAATTGATACACAAAGTGAAGAAGAAATACTAAACTTCTATAAAACATTGTCCCATACAGGCTATGATGGAAATTCACCTTGGTTTAGATGGAAGGTTAGCCTAACAAAAGAAGAGCTGGAGAATACCATTAATGCAAACATTATTGGCAGACAAGCAGCTGACCCTAATATTGTGTTAACTCAAAATGAGACGGGAGAATTTGTAAGCCAGCCAATCCCTGCGGAAGGAATCGGGGAATTTGTTGACATGTACGTTGCAAAACGCGGTGATGGCGGAAATATTATGGAGCTTGTTATTGAGGGAACAACAGGTACCTATAAAATTGTAAAGGAGTACAATATTCGTTTTACAATCAGACCAAGCAATGCATTTACAAATGGTGGAAATGTCGTCTTGCACCGCGCTACAGCTGGCAGCACAGACTACACTGGAACCTTAAATAACTACACAATCCTGCCATCAGCTTTCTTTGGTTTTGAAATGGATGAGGAAAATGGTGTTACATTCTATGGCGGCGGAAACGGCCACGGTGTAGGGATGAGTCAATACGGTGCCTATTACCTTGGTACAGCATTAAACTATGAGTATGACAGGATTTTAACTTCTTATTATCCAAATATGTCATTGAATGACCTTTCAGTGTTAACTGAATTAGGGAAGTGAATTAGATAGTGAATAAATTCAAACTGCTGTTCTATACGGACAGCAGTTCATTTTTTGTATAAAATAATCTTTAAACTAGGTGCCGAATAGCTTTGTTAATTGGTTTGGCAATTACTCGTTAAGAATCCAGGGCAAGCTGTCGGATCATTCCTTACCATTACGGAAAAATCTGCAGTCGACTACTAATATTTGGTCAATCCACAGGGTATGTTGTTTCCAACAGTTTTTTTCCGTTTATATGGTTTTAAGTAGAATTATATAGTAATGAATCATTGAACAATTTCAAAAACAGTACCTTGGTTAAAATCAGTCACTTTCATAGAGCCATAAGCCCCTAAATATAGTTTGGTTTGATCCAGATTCGCTCCCAGACTAACATAATAAGCTGATTGTGACCCAAAATTATAATCGGTTTTAATAACACCAAAATCATTTAGTTTACAATCTGTTCTTACCCTGGTATAAGCTAAAACCCCTCTAACCGGAGATTGTGATACTTCCTTCCGGGCGAGATCAGTAAACACAACGCTTCCCGATAAATCGGGGATTCCATTCCCCATAAAGGCTTGCACTCCTGTAAGTGCAGTTCCTCCAAACTTATCACGTCGGGGATCTATATGATAATAACTAGTTAAAGGCTGAAGACGCCTCACTGAATTTTTTACTGCTTCATTGAAATAAGCAATGGTTTTCTCATCCAAATTCGGATTTGCAGGGCAGCCCCTTGGAATCGAAGTAGGAAAAGCACCTTCCCACCCTCGCCAGCCAAAGTTAATAAATCCTTCTTGGTCAGGTTCAGCGTTCATTAAAGAAGCTTGAATAAGCTGAGTGACTGGTATTGGTTTATAATGGACGAATGAAAAAATCGACTCTACCAAATCCTGTCCGACATTTCCCACATATTTAATATACTGATTATAGAACCTTTGAAATGAAATGCCTGGTATATTGCGAACCCCTTTGGCAATTACCGTAAGCGTTTCCTGAATAGGCGCGGGAAGTTCATTAAAACGTGTGACTACAGGAGGATTATCGAAAAATGTATTCCTACCTACATCAATTTCAATTATTTTACCGGCGATTTCCATATCGTCCTGACTTAAATTAAAGGGATCATAGCCTGATCCGCCATCTCCGGTTGTTAAAACAAGCTTTCCTGTTTCAGGTGAAAAGTTTAAGCTATTGACGCCATTATGATTAAAAAATGGTCTTCTTAAATTAAGTAATGTCCGCCGTTTTTGAGGCTGACCATTCGATTGTAAAATCCATTCTTCAACTGTATCAATGTGATCATATTGAGTTTCTCTATTTATCCACCTTAGGTTTAAAGTTCTGGGATCACACGGGTTAGGATTAAAAAATTCAGGAAGACCCTGTCTTGCAGCTTCTGAATTTGGAAGAGCACCTGGACCTTGTGTTCCCGCTACTGAATAATGAAGATAAAATAGACCGTTATAATAAAAATTGGGGTGAAACGCTAGCCCCAGCAATCCCCGTTCATCATATCCACCGATAGATTCACCTAGTTTTATGATTTGCGGACGAATATCTAAAAAAGTCCTTAAACTTGAGTTTCTTATGTAGAAGATTTCTCCTACCTGGGTAGCAATAAATAATCTTTCTATTGAGTCACCCGGAAGTATAGTTGTTTTCAAAACAGTGGGTAAATTTATCTTACTTGCAATAGGCCGTAAACGAACCTTAACATTTTGCAATTAACTATACACTCCTTTTTATTTTTTTTATAAAAATATGATTAGAACTGTCCTATTAGCACCAAATTAGGGCCATAGAATCTGATAAGACATTGCGCAATTTGCCGCACCATTGTACTTATCTAGAAGAAGGGCGATTATATAACAATAATAATATAATAAAATTCGATATTAATTTATTGCAAAACGATAAATGGTGTGATAAATTCGAAATGATAATAATTAAGCGAGGTGCTTTTGATGAAACAGGTGTCAACACTCTTTTTAAAGATAGCTGTTATTCTGATTGGAATTCCGATTCTAGCTTTGTGCATCTTTTTGGTGCCTAAGTTAGGGGATCTTGCAGCCCAATTGCTTCCAGAGGCAGCCTATATTAAGTATCTTGTTTGGATAGTTTTTTATGCTTCGGCAATCCCTTTTTACTTTGCTCTTTATCAGGCTTTCAAACTTTTACGCTATATTGACAAAAACGAGGCTTTCTCGCAAATATCTGTAAAAGCTTTAATGAAAATCAAATACTGTGCAGTCACAATCAGCGTTTTGCATGTGCTGGTCTTGCCGCTCTTCTATCTCTTTACGGAAATAGACGACGCCCCGGGTGTTATCTTTGTAGGATTGCTTGTTCCATTTGCTTCGATGGTAATTGCTGTTTTTGCGGCTGTTCTCCAGAAACTTTTACAAGAAGCAATTGATATCAAATCAGAAAATGATTTAACGGTCTGAGGTGAAACAATGGCAATTATAATCAATATTGATGTAATGCTGGCTAAAAGGAAAATGAGCGTAACAGAACTTTCAGAGAGGGTTGGAATCACGATGGCTAACCTTTCGATATTGAAAAACGGAAAGGCAAAAGCCATTAGGCTATCAACTTTAGAGGGAATATGTAAAGCATTAGAATGTCAACCCGGAGATATTTTAGAATACCGAAGTGATGAAGACTCCCAAGATTAAAGGAGATGAAAATTTATTTTTTCCGTTAAAAAAGGGGAGTTACTCATGAAAGTGACCATTAAAAAAATGGAGGCAAACATGATGAGAGCACTAAAACAACTCGTTCGTTTTGGTTGGGAGCAGGCCCTATCCTGTTTGTTTCCTGTCGTTATTTTTGCCTCTTTGGCTTTTACAAAATTCGTGCCACTTCCCTTCCTGCCACGTTATGATTGGCTGCTCGTCATCTGCCTTGTGATGCAGTGGTGGATGGTGCGTTCTGGGCTTGAAACACGGGATGAACTAAAGGTTATCACAATGTTCCACCTTATTGGACTTACTCTTGAACTTTTTAAGGTACATATGGGCTCCTGGTCTTATCCAGAGGAAGGATATTTTAAAATTTTTGGAGTGCCTTTGTATAGCGGATTCATGTACGCCAGTGTAGCGAGTTATCTTTGCCAGGCGTGGAGAAGGTTAAAGGTTGAACTGGTTAAGTGGCCGCCGTTTTTGGTAGTTGTACCTCTTGCAGCTGCGATTTATTTGAATTTTTTCACCCATCATTATTGGATTGACGTCCGCTTTTGGTTATCTGGACTTGTCATGATCGTCTTTTGGCAATCATGGGTCACATACGAGGTTGATGGAACTCGTTACCGTATGCCACTCGCACTTTCTTTCGTGCTTATCGGATTTTTTATATGGATAGCCGAAAATATCGCAACATTCTTTGCAGCTTGGGAATATCCAAACCAAACCGATGCATGGAGTCTCGTTCATCTAGGAAAGGTGAGTTCATGGCTCTTATTAGTGATTGTAAGCTTTCTTATAGTAGCGACGTTAAAGCAGGTTAAGGGGGAAAATACCACTAGGGCAGAACCTAGTCAATTTTTATAACGTTAAAAAAGTCGGATCCTTAGCAAAGTAAGGAATTCGACTTTTTTTGGGTTGAAGTTCTCCAAGCGTAAAAATTCCGAATAAGATAAAATGGAAAAATCACATTCGAATTGTTGGGTTTTTTCTGATAAATAGCATTTAATAATACTCCGGAATGAATTATTAAGGGTTCTTTTTAAAATATTCACTTAAACAATAGGGCAGCGTTAATCCAAGAGGGGTTAAAGCGATTTTTATAGAACAGGATAGTTCATCAAGACTTAATAATGTGTTAGTAGGAACTAATTTTTGAATGAGTGTGGACCTGCGAAAAAATGAAATGTGTGACAGTATGAGCATATGGACTCACACTATCAATAAATTCTTCTGCCTTGCCAAAAGTGTCAAATTGCATTTTAAGCATATAACAGGCATTTCCTGCGATCCGATAGCAAAATTCAACATTTGGTAAGCCCTCTATAAGCTTCTTAAAAGATTTATAGTCCCCGTTCTTAACTGTTGCTTCTATAATACATTGGATTGGAAGTCCTAATTTCTCATAATCCACTTCCAATGTATACTTTTTTATGATTCCAAATGACTCCATTCTCCTTACGCGCTCTGTTACAGAAGGAGAAGATAAATTGATTCTTCTACCCAGTTCACTCATCGAAAGTCGACTGTTTTCACTTAATTCATCTATTATTTTTCTATCAACAGAATCAATTTTCATTTTTTAAGGATAATCCCCCTATTTTCGTTAATTTGGTAAAGAGTAAATTAAAATTTAAATACCCATTTAATGTGAAACAACAAAATAATTCGATATTATACATACTACAAGGAGGGTTTGATTATGGCAAGAATTAAAGAATCAAAGTACGGGGAAACCCCGTTTCAAAAGCTATTAGGGCATAACAAGGAAATAATGATTGCGTGGAATCGTCTGGGAGATGAGCTGGAAAAAGACGGGAAACTATCATCGCTGTTAAAAGAACAGGTAAGAAGAACTTTAGCACATGAAAATGGTTGTGAGTATTGTAAGGCAAAAGGAAAACCTGAACCTCACTTTTACGATGAAAAAATATCTGTTGCAATAGGATTTACAGAGGTATTTATTAAACAAAAAGGGGATATTCCAGACACTGCCTTTAATGTGTTGAAAGAGTACCTATCAGATGAGGAAATCAGCGAGCTTTGCGCGTTTATTACATTTACTACTGCTTCACAGTATTTTGGCGCTATGATGAAATTAGAATCTCCGAGTGCATAACAATATGTAACTCATAACCCATGAATAAATTAAATCGTTGATAGGAATAGTAAAGGTAAAATCTACTTCCATTAAAATGATTAAGAGATCGGCTGGTGCCGGTCTTTTTTCTTTTGTTTTCTATTTCTTGGACTCAAAACTGGAATATTATGTTAAAATTAGTTTATTAGATGCTGATTTTAAGAGGCTTGAAGAGGAATTTTTAAAGAGGAGGACATGATGGACAAAAAGAAGATAGCAACAAATACTTATCAAAAACATATTAGTTTTGATGAAGAAGAGGTGATAATTTGCCAAAACCAAATAGAAAACCGGAAAGAGTTGGTATTGGGTTCCATTTATTTCCGCGATGATTATTTCCATAATTGTTGTATCAGAAATTATTTATCTAAAAACTCCTAAAGTAGGAGTTTGGAACCCGCCAGATACAGAAGATATTATGCGGGAAGTAGTATGGGGAGTATTGATGGTAATTATATTTACGCTGCAAGAAGTTAACGGTCTTTATCAATACAATAAACAGAAAAGCAAAAGAGACACGAATGTGTAGACTCCCCATTTCTTTCAAAAGGGTTTTAAACTAACGGGGCAGTTTAGTTAAAAAGTAAATAATGAGATCGGGACGGAGCAAAAGGATGAAAACAACTAATTTGAAAGGATATATGCGGTGAGTGATTTGTTAAAAAAGATACTAATAGTAATTCCGTTTTTTTTATTGGTTATAGAAATAGTGAATGCAAGATTTGGTTATCTATTACACAATGAGCTAAAGGTAACTCCTATTTTAAATATTTTTCTTAACACAGTACCTTTATTTATTTTCGTATTGTTTGATGTTCTTACGAGAAAACAGGAATCCACTTTCCAGATGGTTATACAAGCAAGTTTCTATATTTATGTAATGTCTGTATTTTACTTAACTCTTTTCCCCATGTCACTTGAGAATTTCTTAACCAATACATTTTGGTTAAGAAGTATCAATCTAGAACCATTTAACATTTTTAGAGACTATCATTTTTTTGATAGTCAAATTGTTGGGAACTTTATTATGTTATTCCCATTAGGAATTTATCTTCACTTTCTCTATAGGAAGTTTACAACAAAAGTAAGTTCATTAGTGTTTATTTTCTTTGTATCATTTTCAATTGAAGTATTTCAGTTAGTATTTTCAGCAGGAAGTACGGATATTGATGATATCATGTTAAACACAGTAGGTGGGTATCTTGGATACTGGTGCTTCAAGGTTTCCAGTACAATCTATCATAAAAAATCAGATAAGACATTCAATGCACTAATTAAATAATCTTCTTCAACAATCGGAGCAGGTTTGTTGAATAATAAAAATTTTGTTAGGAACGTACCTTAGGTTAAAATAATGTAAAATTCATAGGGGATGTGGAATAGGTGAATTTTAAACCATCACAAAGGATTAGACCAGTGTATCGGATGATTAACAAAAACGAAATCATAGAAGCTATTCAACTGATACAACTTGATATTGAGGAATTGGAAAAAGAGTTGAACGGTGAATATCCAAGTATAGTAATGGATGCCATTGAAGATACATTTGAACAGATATACATTTGATTTAGGTTATTTAGAACGAAGACTTTCTCGATTACAAAGAACCAATAATAAAGGTAACTAATTTGTTCAACTAACGAGTACTTTAGTTCAAGTACAATGAGCTGTTCGCAGCTCTTTTTCTTTTTGTGCTAACGGAGCAGTTTAAACGGATTAAGGAAAAGTATTATTAGTGGCAAAAAAAGTGGTTTGATTAGAGATTATTTTTGTTCATAATACGAATTTAGTATTCTGAAAATCCATTGAAACAGGAACACATGTTTGCTAAAATAAAGTAAATGACAAAGGGGGAGTTCGATGAGTAATATAATGCTTCGGAATGTGATTGAGGATGATCTTCCTATTTTTTTCAAACATCAACAGAACCATGAAGCGAACCATATGGCTGCCTTTACGAGCAAAGACCCCAGTGATTGGGATGGCTTCACTACACACTGGAACAAAATTCTTACTGATAAGGAAATTATAAAGCAGACGATTATTGTCGAAAAGAATGTGGTTGGGCATATTTCATGTTTCGAGCAGTTCGGAGAACCAGAAGTTAGCTATTGGATTGGAAAGGAATATTGGGGAAAAGGAATCGCAACAAAAGCTTTACGGGAATTTCTAAAGCACATTACAACTCGTCCCCTTTATGCTCGTGCCGCGAAAGACAATGCCGGATCTCTTAAGGTTCTAGAGAAATGTGGATTCATGATTACTGGTGAGGACAGTGGGTTTTCTAATGCACGTGGCGAAGATGTGGAGGAGTTTATTCTTACCCTTAATTAAAGAAATCTAAAAATATAGTGTGTATTACGTTATAGGGCGTAATTCTGCAGCAAGAATTGTTCTCTTTCTTTATGTTAAGGCTTATTGAGCTAAAGAAGCAGGTTAGTTGAATAAAGAGGTTGAATAATACGGAAGGATTGGTCAAATGCGTTTAATAAATGACCTTCGGAATCTATGTAAAAGATATGAAAAAGAGGAATTTGACTTAGTAGAATTGCAAGGACGGTTAAGAACTGTAGTCACACCTGAACCCGATTTCCACAGTATAGATAAGTTGTTGTTACAAATGGATAACGAATTAGAGGAAATAATCTTTACCCAAATAGAGAGTAATCATCAGTATTATGCTCGACAAGCAATAAAGAATTTTTTAAATAAGTTAAACGAGATTGAGAGAAGTGCACAACCTAATTGAACTAACGGAGCAGAAGAGTGGAAGAATGGATTTTTAATAAAGGACAAAATTTTTTAATGGTGATTAAATGAAACTACCTAATGGTATAACTGGATTTTATAATTCGAAGAACAATAAGCCTCCTAAAGTTGATGGAAAACAATTTAAACAGGTGTGCTACGATCGTAAATCGTAGTGGAGGTAAAGTGTTAGAGTTTAAAGAACCGCAATATCCAATGAATTTTTATGACACTGAAGTTAAAGTTTTTAATAAGCATTTTCATATATTACTTAATGAACACTATCCTTATCTATCTTTTGCTTCAGTTGTTGAGTTTGGAAAGATAAATTTTATTGATGTACCCGAACTAAAACAGTTTAATTCATTTTATAAAGTTTTGAGTGTAAAGGAACTAAATGAACCTTTAGTTTTAAAACCTGATCCTAAAAAAGGTATCTTACAAAATGATATTAATTTGAATGGTGCTGAGTTGGAACAAGTAGCTTATTGGGAGCCTAAAAGAATTGGCGAAGTCATCTTCAATTATTGGGATTAGTGCAGGATTTTCTTGTTGAACTAACGGGTAGCGTTGATCCAAGAAGGATTAACGTATTTTTTGTGGAAATTACTGAACTAACGAAGCAGTAGAGTTGAATAAGGAGAAGTTATCTAGGGGAATTAGGGGGGAAAGAAATGAGTTTAAAAAGTAATAAGGTTCAATCCATAAAAATTAGACCTTTATTGATAGATGATTTTAGGTATGTTTTACATTGGAGTAAGGATGATACATTTTGTTTAGTAAATGGGTGGGAAAAAGATAGAGACGAACAAGAATTATATAGATGGTGGCTACATTGTGTAAATAATGTATCTGAAGATTTTATTCGAATGGCAATAGAAATGGGCCAAAGGATAATCGGATATGCAGATCTAGCCCATATTAAAGATAATTCTGCTGAATTAGGCATAGCAATTGGTGAAAGTACTTTATGGGGAAAAGGATTTGGATTTAACGCAAGTATAATTATTATGGATTATGCTTCAAGGCATTTAGGAATTACAGTAATTAATGCAGAAACACATGAAACGAATATACGCTCAAGAAAAATGCTTGAGAAGATAGGATTTAAAGAAGTTAGTAGAATTGGTAGTGAAGAATACATAGGAAGAGAGAATCAACTAATTCAATATAGGTTTTCATTTTAAGATATGCTTTTTTTTATTAAAGTAACGGGCAGTTTACTTCAATAAGAAACTTGTTTGTCCACATTATCTTGGTGGTATAATTAGGAAAATGCAGGAGTAAGAGAAGAGGGTGAAGATTGAAATGGTGATTTTAAGACCTGGATACGGTCTAGACCCTAATGGATTTATTGTAAGCGATGTTAGTATCGATAAAATTGATAATGTCTATGTGCCTTGCATTCGAGAATCTGTCGAGAGTCTTAGAAATTTGTTTCATCAACAGTTGCACAGTGTTTATGTGTACGGTAGCGTAGCAAGAGGTGAAGCGGTTGCTTTTAAATCAGATTTAGACCTTATCGCTCTGTTTTATGGCAAACTGAGTTCGGTTAAGCTGGCTGAATTAAAAAAACTTGCTGGAGAACTGTCTCAAAAGTATCGTTCTCTGGTTCGTGATGTTGGTATAGCTGTTGCATATTACGACTATACGGTTGACCCTTCAAATTATTACGAAAATGCATTTCTTAAGGAACTCTGTGTTTGTGTGTACGGAGAGGATTTAGGAGGACGATTTGGTCCGTACAAACTTACATCAGAGATAGCCCTTCGCTTCAATGGTGATATTTGTGAGGCTCTTACTAGGACGTTAAATAGGTTAGAAACAGCTTCTAACGAAGATTTCAAAACATTTTCACAAAGCTTCGCTCGTAAACTCATTCGAACATACTATTCAATGGTGATGGTGCGTTCTCAGATTTGGTCAACACGACTTCACGAGCAATCTGAAGTCTTTATCCACCACTTCCCAGATAAAAAATCTATTATTCGTATACTGCTAAATTGGATCGATGAACCGCCGACGGACCGTGAGGCTGTATATGAGTTGTTTAAGAGAGAGGGTGAATGGGCTAGTGCGAATTTTGCACATGAAGCCAATCTTTCTCCCTGAACTACCGGGTAGCTTTAATCCAAGAAGGATTAAGGCATTTTTTGTTGAAGTTACTAAACTAACGGGGCAGTTTAGTCCTTAATCCACTACGAGTAAAAACAATAAGGGGGAAACTAATATGACAAAGAGAAATAAGGAGTTGTCACTAGAAAAACGTGAAGAATTACTCAGAGCATTGAAAGCTCGTTTTGAGAAAAACATGAACCGCCATAAAGATCTTGAATGGGCTAAAGTCCAAGCAAAGCTGGAAGCTAATAGTGAAAAACTGTGGTCGCTCAATGAAATGGAAAGAACCGGCGGTGAACCGGATGTTGTTGGTCATGATAAAAAGAAGGACGAATACATTTTTTATGATTGTTCAACTGAAAGTCCTAAAGGTCGCAGAAGTGTTTGTTACGACCGTGAAGCGCTGGAGTCAAGGAAAAATCATAAACCAGAAAATAACGCTATTGATATGGCTGCTGCCATGGGCATTGAGCTTTTAACGGAAGAACAATACCGGGAGTTGCAGAAACTTGGAAATTTTGATATGAAAACATCGAGCTGGGTGAAAACACCTGCTACTATTAGAAAACACGGAGGGGCAATCTTTTGTGATCGTCGCTACGATACTGTCTTTGTGTACCACAATGGAGCAGAATCCTACTATGCTGCCAGGGGTTTCCGTGGCTCGCTAAGGGTCTAAATTTTGCACAACAGCCAAATTTGAATTTGAGAACGGATCACCTGGGGAGAGGCTTTAATTTCATTCTTCAACTAAAGGGTGAGTTCATCCAAGAAGGATTAACGCTTTTTTATTGAAGTTATTGTACTAAAGAAGCAGGTTAGCTGAAGATGAATTAACACAAAATGGCCGTCTATGAAGGCGGCCTTTTTTTATTTTGGTGGTTTTTTAAAATAAGGGATTAACAATTGGAATATTATGTTAAGATTAGATAGGGTTTTGATGGCGGGAATAAGATATAATGATTATCTTCATGAGGAGTCCTCAAATTTTATTAACTTTATAGTTTAATTTAAGGGTGTGTCTAGTTTGGTTGTAAATAGTAATAAAAATAAGAGTTTAATTGAAAAGGTTCTATTTATTGTAGAGGCAGAGTTTATTGACCACACTAGTCTGACTGCCGAGGTGACTTCATGTCAGTAAAGAAAGAGAAGCCCATTTCACAATTAATGAGGAAGCGTAGAATTTGGGGTTATGCGGCTGCTATAGCAGTAACGCCTTATCTTTTAATCAAAATTGCTTGGACTTTCGGATTCTTCATGCCGACCGAACAAATGGGCGACCCAAGCTGGCGCACTGCAAATGCCGTGACCATGGTTCTCGCTGTAGTCGGCATCCTGTTAGCGTTAGCGTTCAGCATGCAATGGGGAGAACGGTTACCCGCTTGGTTGGTTGCCTTGCCCGTCTGGGTAGGTACTGGTTTACTAATTCCAATGGTGTTGCTAGCACCGGTGCTTGGACCTGCAGCTATGATACGCGATCAGCAGTCGGGAACAGCCCATGTTTGGATATTTGAGCAGATTTTAGTAATGGTCTCACTGGTGGGGGTCGGAATCTGCCTGCCTTTCGCTTTAGCGGGATACGCTAAAGCACGTTGGCCAGAGGCATTTAGCGGTCCAATCGACATCGAATTACTTCCAGGCAACAGCCAAAACATTCAAATCACGATGGCCAGGCTTGTAGCGGCTGGCTGTGTCCTGCTTGGAATTATTAAGATATTCTGGTCGGCTGGGGGAACGATTGGTATCAACCCTGGCATGCTGGATAACCGCGATTTATGGTGGCATCTATTGTCGTTGAGTACGGGTGTGTGGGCTTTCGCGGGTGCTTGGGGAGTGTTGGTATTGACCACCCGCCGTGGGTCGAAGACGTTCTTCCCTCCCATGGCAGCAGCTTGGGTTTCGTCAGGAATGCTGTTCTCATTTAACCTCTTCAACCGTTTGTCCTCCACTCGGCCCGATGCACAACCTGCACTGGAGTCCCCGATAGCACATGTGGTGACCACGGAGTTAGGCAGTGTTTTGGGCGTGATGATGGGAATGGTGATCCTGATGGTACTGCATGACCGCCGGAGAGCTATGCGCAGAGAGAGATAAAGGGGGAAATTTTAAATGGGGAAAAATACAAAACTACTTTATTGTATTATAGGGAGTGCTACCCTTGCTTTTTTAAATAATCCTATATTTAGTGATTCAAAGCTCGGAATATTCAAGGGTGGTTATGGAGGAAATGTATTCGGAGAATTATTAGTTAGAATTACTGATATATTGTCATTGATTGGGTTTATATTGTTAATGTTATTTTCTATTATCTTAATCATAAGGAATATAAATATTAAGGAAAATTAAAGGAACGATACCTTTTGTCGCTTAGGCTAGGCAGAGAGTAGAACTCAATGTAGCGTTGATCTGTGGGAATGACGCTTTTTATATGGATTAGGTCTAACGGGTCAGGATAGTTGAATAATAATATCTATGATTTGAGGATAACTTAATACTGGTGATGAAAATGAATAGGTTATTAATTATATTAACTACTATCGGACTACTTTCCACATGTGTACAGACTGCAATTGCTAAACCTTTTAATGATGATGTAGTAAGCAGTTTTATCCGTACGCTAGTTACAAAAGGGGAAGAAGAGGCAAGATCATATGTAGATTCAGATGTTGATATTCCAGAGATACGTGAAAATACCCCAATAAGAGGAGTTTCTGGATTACCTTCACCAAAGGGCAATGTGAGAGTGTCCGTTGCATATTTTGATGATGGAAAAAATGCGCCAGACCGAATGGCTTTTATCTGGGAAGTCACTTATAAGAAGAACAAAATTACTGACATTAGGGTTGTTTATGATGGTTCTAACCCATTTATGAATGAGTTGAACATTATAAAAGCGTATAAGAAAAAGTTTAGCAAGAACATTCTTGGACTATCTAGCTTTCCATTTGATATTACTCACGTAGATGGGGAAATCAAAGGTGAAGTAGCAAATATTCAATATAAAAATAACGAAAAAAATGGAATAATAAATCTCAAAGTAGAACCAAAAGACAAAGAATTAGATATGTATAAAGATGTTGGTAGTAAATTATATTTTTTGAAAAATGGTGAAAAGGCACTTTGTTTAAGAGATTCGTCACATAATTATAAACTAATTTTCCAATACGATGAATTACAATACACAATTGATATTGAGGGTATAGTTACTCAACCTAACGATTTGATATATGTGGCAAATTCGATGTTTCTTCCATAAAAATTTTTATTAGTCTTAAAAGACTTTAGAATTTAGTTCAAGGGTCTAATTTTTCTTTTTTTTAATATAACCGGTGCGTTGATCCAGGAAGGATTTTTTTTGTGGAAGTTATTGAGCTAACGGGTCAGTTTAGTTTAAGTATATTCCTTCACAAAGTTATTGAAAAAGTCGCTCATCCTAGTTGGGAAAAGGAAAATCGGCTTTTTCTTTAATTAGCTTTGGAGGCAATATATATATATATAAAGATGTCCCAAAAGTTAGACTTTTAAGACACCCTCGAAATTACCTTTAGAATTTATCATTTACACAACTCACATTGTACTGATGTCAATCACGAATCGATATTTCACATCTGAAGCTAATACGCGTTCGTAGGCTTCGTCAATTTGGTCGGCTGAAATTACTTCAATCTTAGGAACAATGTCATGTTTTGCACAGAACTCCAACATCTCCTGAGTCTCACGGATGCCCCCAATCATTGACCCTGCAAATGAACGGCGATGAGGAATAAGAGAGAACACATTTAGTGCCAATGGCTCCGCAGGCGCACCAACATTTACTAATGTACCATCCAGCGTTAACAGGGAGAGGTAAGCATTAATGTCGATTTGTGCACTTACTGTGTTAATGATCAGGTCAAAAGTACCAGCAAGCTTATTAAATGTCTCAGGATCACTTGTGGCATAGTAGTCCTTAGCACCGAATTGCAAACCATCTTCTTTTTTCCTCAATGATTGAGACAGAACAGTGACCTCTGCACCCATGGCATGTGCAATTTGAACAGCCATATGACCAAGACCGCCCATACCAACAACCGCTACTTTCTTACCTGGACCCGCTCCCCAATGGTTTAGTGGTGAATACGTTGTAATACCTGCACAAAGTAATGGTGCTGCAACATCAAGTTCAATGTTATCAGGTATTCTGACTACGAAGTCCTCAGTTACGACAATGTGGGTAGAATAGCCACCTTGAGTTGGCTCTCCGTATTTGTCAACACCAGCGTAGGTAGGGATATTTCCTTTCAGACAGTATTGTTCTTCTCCTTTACGGCAGTTCTCACATTCGCCACAGGAATCAACCATACATCCGACCCCTACCCGGTCACCGACCTTGTATTTTGTAACATTAGGTCCTACAGCCGTAACAACTCCCGCAATCTCGTGTCCAGGTACGAGCGGATATTGCACGGGACCCCATTCGCCGTGAGCAGTATGGATATCAGAATGGCATATGCCTGCATATTTAATTTCAATCAGAACATCATGCGAATCAAGTTCGCGTCTTTTAATTTCAGCGGCTCGAAAAGGTTTGTCTGGGCCGTCGACAGCTCGTGCTTTAGCAGTTATCATGAATAAAACCTCCTGTAACTTTTCTTTTGTTTTTCTTCAGCCTGAACCTCTGATAGCTTTTGCATCCACATAAACCAAGAAGATCGAAAGGTAACGATAGGCTGATTAATCAACATCTGTTTATTATTTTAAATAGAAACGGGTCGCTTTCAATGGTTAAATGAATGCAATTTGTTGTTTATTCAACAAATGAATCCAAATTGTTGATTATCTTACGAAAAAATTGGTGGCATCAAAATATCTAGAGTCATAGAAAAAATAATCAAAAGCCAAAGACAATAAAAAAAGCTGATTTTTTCATCAGCTCGTATTGCATACTCTATTCCTATTTCTATTAAATAAACAGATTGTGAACAATTGCTGGCTTCAAATGAAATTCAAATTAGAGCAAGAGCATAATTTTTTTTATGCTCCTGTTTTAAGGGAGGTTTTTCATAGCTGATCACTATACAATCCTCTCTAACAAATCCCCTACTTTTTCTGCCATAACACGAGGCGAATAAGGCATTTCATTCTTTAACCACCATTCCACTACCCCTACGTAAGCATTTGCAACAAATTGAACAATGACATCCTCATCTTGACCATCATTTTTTCCTTTTGTTATGTCTACATCTTTCTTGAACTCTTCAATATTAAACTGAAGGAAGCGACCACGAAAATATCGGGCTCCTTCACTCGCTAACATCGTTGAAAAGAATAAATAATTACTCTCAAAGTATTCCATACAGTGTACAGTCGATTCTATGAAATCCATTTCCGTTGCCGACTCGCAAAAATTACGCATGTTGATTATATGTTCTTCCATAATCTTATCTAATAGGTCAAATTTATCTAAATAATGAAGATAAATGGTACCCCGGTTAACATTTGCCCTGTCAGCAATATCCTGAATGGTAATGCTATCAAAACCTTTTTCAGCCATCAGTTCGATAAGAGCCTTTTTAATCGCTTCTTGGCTTTTGGTTATTCTTCTATCTACTTTAGACATTGTATGATCACCAAACTTTCCTAAAGATAATTAACAATTTCGATTACATTGTTGAGTAATCAACAAATTACGTTCATTTAACGATTGTAAGCAAAGTGTTTCTATTTATAATTATAAACAAGTGTTGATTAATCAATCAATGATGATTTATTTGTAGATCAAATCAGAAATGAGATTATTAGAATAGACAATCTGGAAACAAAAAAAGAGTAGATAAGCTAGATAGAAGCTCAAATACAAGGTAAAAAACAAGACAATAAAACAGAAATAAGGAAGAAAACAAGATGAATAAACGATTTATTCTTAACCTAGGAGGGTGTTAAGTGCCGGTTGGAAACTCCTCTCCGTTCTGCGCCGCTTCAATCGCTTCCTTACTATTTATCCAGATTTCTCCATTGAATACTTCCTCGATCAACAGTCGTATACATGATACCCTGCTCATAATCAGCGAATTCAACAAGTTCAGCCCCACTCCCAATCTCAGAGAATTCTTGATTCCGTTGGGAAGTTTCCATAGTTTGATTATCAAACTTGGATTACTGCTATCTCTTACTCTTACTGCATGCAGCAACAACAATGTTTCCAATAATATTGGCTCCACCGTATATGAATAATATCGCCAATATAGACAAAACCCCAATAGGCAGTCTGAACATGTATTTGATACATTTCCCGCAGTCGAAACAAAATAATTAAGAAACTACATGTATAGTGGACAAAAAAATCTTTTGCATAACTAATTAATTTAACATTTAGTCATTATGAATTATCTCCTGTAGCCTTTTACAATTGTGATTATTTAAAATTAGTAAAAGGGAATATATAAAAATTTCCAAAAGCAGTGAAATTTCAATTATCACTGCTTTTAAATTTGTTTTTATGAGGGAGGTTCATTTAAGAAGGAACGATGATACAATTATTATATTTAATTGTATTAACTGTATATCGGATTATCAAGAAACTCAGCAATTATCACGGGGGAAACTAATGAAAAGAAAGAAAATGAAAACCTCAATAAAAATTGCAGCATGGATGTTATTCGTCATATACTTAGTATTTTTAACTATTGGAATCCTTTTTAAATTCCGTTTAAACCTGTTCGATTATAGTGTTTTATTAAACATCGATACACAGCAAGTTTTGTGGAAAATAAAAGGCAGTAATTTCATACCATTTAAAACTATAATAGATTATTTATTTATTTCAGACTTAAGCAGCAATATCCGGTACGATAATTTAATTGGGAATGTTGTAGCATTTATACCGTTAGGAATATTTTTACCGACGTTATCAAAAAAACTATATAGTGCAAAAAAGATAGTGTTTGCAGGACTTACAGTTAGCTTATTTTATGAGTTAATCCAGCTTATATTTGCTATTGGTCAATTTGATGTTGATGATATTATTTTAAATACTGTTGGTGCCTATCTTGGTTACTTGATTTTTAGAGTAGGAGTAATTAGTGTCTCTAAATTAAATATTCATTTCTTTGGCTAACGGGTTCATTACATTAAGATCCAGCTGCCGTCACAGCGGCTTTTGTAATTCCACTAAAAACCACGACGCGCAGGAATCATACGACTTTAGTCATGGGAGGTTCATAATAACCTCGCTTGTAAAAAATCGATCCATGTTTTTGCTGCATAAGTCCTGTAGCCTTCTTTCCGCCAACCGATGCCTAGCTCCCAATAAACAGGCTTTTCAATTGGAATAACGCAAATATTGTGGTTGCCAAAATCTAATGGTTTCTGTTCATTTTGCGGCAATATGGTTATGCCTTGTTCTCTATTAACCATTTCAATTAAAAAGTCCCAGTGCGACGTTTCACAGATGATTTTAGGCGGGAAGCCATTTTTATGACATTCCGAAAGAATGAGTTCGCGAATTTTATATCCTTCAGGCAGCAGAATAAAGTTTTCGTTCTGCAGCGTTTGCCAATTGACCTTTTTAGCTGCTGCAAGCGGGTGATTTTTTGATACAATTAATCGCAAATCCCCTTTTAAAAAGATGAAATAGTTAAAGAGTGCTTCATCCACCGGTGTGTGCACGATAATGACATCCAATTCTCCATCAAAAAGTGCCTTTTTCAACGGTATTGAGCCGCTTTCCGTAAATTTTATGGTGATATCCGGATATGTTTTTCTAAAGTCTGCAATAACGTCTGCAAAAAATTGTACCCCAATTGTTGATGTACTTCCCATTCTGACAACCCCGGTTTTATTTGTTTTTAAGGCATCTAAATCCTGTTGAAATTCTCCTAATAAATGTTCCATTTGCTGACAATAGCTGAAAATCAATCTTCCTGTATCCGTTAATTCGATTTTTCGCATACTGCGGATAAGCAGCTCCACACCTAACTCCTTCTCGAGCTCTTTAACGGCGTTACTTACACTTGGCTGGGAGGTATATAAGGCAATCGCAGCTTTTGTAAAACTTCCCTGCTTTACAACCTCTGAAAAGTATTGTAATTGCTTCAGTTCCATCAAGTCACTTCCCATAAGTTTTTGCTATAGTCGTTATCAAGAATCCATATTTATTTAAGTCTTATAAGTATTTATCATTATAGTGCAGTCAGAAAAGAAACGACAACCAGAAGAATCACATTCTGTTTTTTATCAGGTTTTATTTGCTTTTTTAGGTAAAAATATGGTTGGGATTGGAGGGGTTGTTTTGACATGGGATGTACTTAACATTATTGGAACGATAGCTTTTGCGATAAGCGGCGCCATTATTGCCATGGAAGAGGATTATGATCTATTGGGGATTTGCGTCTTAGGATTGACTACCGCATTTGGTGGGGGGATGATCCGTAACCTATTAATTGGAATTCCTATTGATACCATTTGGACGCAATATCATCTATTTGAAATTGCCTTTTTTGCTATCATCGTCGTTTTTTTATTACCGAATATGGTCATTAGATACTGGAACAAGTGGGGAACTTTTTTTGATGCCATTGGATTGGCTGCCTTTTCGATTCAAGGTGCGAACTATGCCGTTCAAAGCGGTGCCCCTTTAAGTGCCGTTTTGATTGCATCAACGTTAACCGGAGTAGGCGGCGGGTTAGTACGGGATATATTGGCACGAAGAAAGCCAATGATTTTTCATTCGGAGGTTTACGCTGCGTGGGGTGTATTAACAGGACTGGCTATAGGACTTAATTGGGTGCATGGCACGTTTGAAACAATGATTCTTTTAATCATCATTGTTTCATTAAGGATGTGTTCGGTTATGTTTAAATGGAGCCTGCCCAAGCATTTTAAAGGAAAAACAAAGGATCAAGACATTTCTATGAATGGTGATTTTTAAATTTGTTCTACTATGGCATTACTATGAAAAATTTAGGAGGTAATCGTTATGATTTCAATGGAAATGATGAATAAATTGGAACAAAAAGAATCGCGCATCATTGAGATTCGACGTTACCTGCATGCACATCCTGAACTTTCCTTTGAAGAAACAGAAACGGCTCATTATATTGAGGAATTCTACAAAAACGTTAATATAGACAAAATCGATACACATATTGGAGGCCAGAATGGTGTAGTCGTGACAATTAAAGGAGTGAAGCCTGGTAAAACGATTGCTTTACGGGCAGACTTTGATGCTCTTCCTATTGAAGAAGAAACAGGGCTGCCATTTGCTTCGAAAAATCCAGGCGTTATGCACGGATGCGGACATGATGGACATACAGCTTATATGTTAATTCTGGCTGAGACCTTGGCGGAAATGAAGGACGAACTGGAAGGTACGATTAAAATCATTCATCAGCCGGCAGAAGAAAAATCTCCTGGCGGTGCACAAGGCATAATTAAGGCAGGTGTCTTAGAGGATGTTGATGTGATCTTGGGTATCCACGTGATGTCGACAATGGAAACAGGAAAAATTTATTACCATGCCGGCAACACACAAACAGGGCGTGCCGATTTCACCTTACGAATTCAAGGGAAAGGCGGACACGGATCTTCACCGCATTTATCCAATGATGCGATTGTGGCCGGGAGTTCTTTTGTTATGAATCTACAAACCATTGTAAGCCGGAGAATCAACCCTTTTGATACAGCTGTTGTAACCATTGGTTCTTTTGATGGCAGAGGTGTTAATAACGTAATTAAAGACGCTGTTACACTAGAAGGAAACGTTCGCTTCATGTCCGATGAAACAAAAGATATTGTTGAAAAAGAAGTTCGAAGATTAGCGAGTGGACTTGATGAAACATTTGCAGTGACTACGGAATTGAAATATTCAAATGATTATCCTGTCCTATATAATGATCCTGCAGTGACTGAACACGTCAGTCAAGTTTTAAAACAAATGGATATAAAAGAAGTGAATGAAGTAGCGGAAACCACACCACAGCCGCCGTCTGAAGACTTTGCTTTTTATTTGCAAGAAATTCCGGGTTGTTTCTTCTATGTCGGGGCAATGCCAGATAAAGGTCAGTTTTATCCCCATCACAATCCGAAATTTGATATTAATGAAAAATCGTTGCTCATTAGCGCAAAAGCGATGGCTGCCGTTGTCTTATCATATTGTGGAAAATCGGTGTAACAGTGACAAAGCTTTGTAAGACTCAAATATTATGGGATATTTATGGCTTTACCACCAAATACGGAATAGAGGATAAGTGTTTTCTATTAGCCGGATGAACGCTCTTATTTGATTGAAGTTATTTTTCTAACGAAGCATTTAGTGCAATAAGAATACAAAAATAAAATGACCTTGTTCACGGAATCCGATTACAAAAGCAGAACAGAATAGACGGAAAAAGAATATGCGATACTATTTAGGATAAAGAATTACTCTCATTAAAAGAGGTGGTCGTTTGAAAATTCTTGTAATTGGTGCAATTATAATTGGTGCTAGTGTTTTTTCTTTATTACCAATTTTATCTGCCTATTTTTTTCAACCAACTCTAAAAGACAGCATTAAATTTAATATATATTTTCTTCCTCTTTCTTTTTTAGGAAACATTGTACTAGCCTGGGGTTTCATTCAAGGCAGCAAGATATATGGAAATACGGTTATGCTTGGCGGTATTCAAACTGGGGTAAATGCAGCTCTTATTACAATTTTATCTATTTTAGTTTTACAGCAGAAAATTTCAGTATATTCCATTATTGGTATTTCTTTAATTGCAATAGGTTCTATCTTCTTAAATAAATAACATATTTTTATCTCCAACAACAGGATCCGTACAAGTTCGGTTGGGAAGGAGAAGCATTCGGTGCGATATGGTAATGAGTGCTTTTTTCTTTCCTCTTTCTTGATGCACGTGGCCAATATCTTGTAGCGAACCAACGATTTCGACATCTTGATACTGCCCAGGCTGCTTTTATTAGGGGTTCTTGTGAAAATATTCACTTAAATAATAGGGCATGTTTGACTAACGGACAGGTATGTTGAATAAGAAGTAGTACTAGAAGGTCGTCGATCTTTTTAAGTTTGTCAATATTGATATTTCGGAACTTATATTTGGGATATTATGTTAAAATTTTATTACTAGAACTAATACGAACGGTTTCGAGATTTCATTATCAGGTTCAGTAAAATTATTTGATATTTATAACCTAATAAACATAGAACTTTTGATCTTACAATAGACCATAAGGAGGGTGTTTAATGGATTATGTTATAGAGCCATATGAGAGTGTTGGTCCAATTAAATTAAGTATGACAAAAGAAGAAATTAGATGTCTTATGCCTGAAAAACCGGCGAACGACCATTATTTTCGAGGTCCATATACAGATTTCTTTGTTAAATCGGGTTTGTTTGCCTATTACATAGGTGAAAACGGTGTATGTGAAGCAATTGAGTTCTCTCAGCAAACTACAGCTATATTTCAAGAAAAACATATAAATAGTGTACCATTTATATAAGCAATGAACTGGTTAAGAAACTTTGACAATGATTTGAAAGTGGAAAAGTTTGTGGGAGTAACATCATTAAAACTTGGTATCGGTTTATATGCACCTAATTATTTTATGGAAGAATCACCTAATGAATTAGTTGAAGCAGTAATTGTCTTTAGAAGAGGCTACTATGACTGATCTTTAAGTAACAAGAAATTTATTGTTTAGCGTTAGTAATATTGGCACTTGTACTTTTATTATCGGAATCTGTTTGCCTTTATGGTAGGCAAGACGTTTTTTATTAAAGGGGCAGGTTTGTTTAAGAAGTTACACCTTGAAATGGTGCTTTAAATACTTCTTAGAGGGTGTGGAAATGAAAAAAAGTACAATAATTTTTATAATATTGTTTCTCTTAGCTAGTGGATGCGATAATTCTGACGCTATTATCTCCGAAGAACAAGCCAAAACAGTTGTTATCGAACACTATACGGGAAACATTGGTGAAGTCAAAATTATTTGGGTAAGCTGAATGGGAACCTGATACAGAACAAACCACTGATTGTATGCAAGAATTATTTGACGAGTTTAGAATTGATGTACCAGAAGATTACTTTAAACAGAAGGTTGAAAAAAATTGGTATTGCGAGAATTTCGTATGCAGCGATTTATAGAAAATCAGTTGGGAGACAATAGTGTGTCCAATGAAGAGATTGAACACGAATACCAAAAATCACCTAAATATAAGGGGGATATGTAAAAGGAATACATTCGTGTTATCCTTGAATATGAAAAGCGAGAAGAGAAATATAAAGCCTTAATGATTCACTAATCCATAACCTATTTTATATAAATATTTTCAAACTTTAAGGTATAGTATAGGATTAGTCTGAGCATTTTTAAGTCAGTAGTGATACCTAATGTGCCAAATGGTATTGTTACATTAGGGGCTTTTAAATATGAGATTAGATTATGCTTCCAAATTCATTGGAAGGATTTTTATTTTCTTCTATAAAAAAGTATACTTCCTACACCTTTAACTGCATTCTAATGAAAAGGAGAGATAACATGGCTTTAGAATTGGATGTTACACATGAATTGCTCCGTATAAGTCGTTATACTCCATCAAACTTATACGGAGTAAAGTAAACGAGATGGAAGTACCGACTTTGTATTAAAAGAAAGCATGATATACAAAGGAGGAATTAATATGTCAATGATACAAGTTCAAAATTTAACTTTCTCTTATCCGAGTAGTTTTGATAATATTTTTGAAGATGTAAGCTTTCAGATTGATACAGATTGGAAGCTAGGTTTCATAGGCAGAAACGGACGAGGGAAAACAACTTTTTTTAATTTATTATTAGGGAAATACGAATACAGCGGAAAAATAATATCTTCGGTCGATTTTAATTATTTCCCTTTTCCAGTAAAAGATAAAAGTAAGTATACTCATGAAATTCTAGAAGAAATATGCCCTCAAGCAGAAGATTGGGAATTTCTTCGAGAAATAGCTTATTTAAATGTCGATGCGGAAGCAATGTACCGCCCATTTGAAACCTTATCAAACGGTGAACAAACAAAAGTACTACTTGCCGCTCTATTTTTAAACGAAGGGCAATTTTTATTAATTGATGAACCAACTAACCATTTAGACACTGAAGCACGTAAGATGGTCTCTAATTATTTGAGGAAGAAAAAAGGATTTATATTAATTTCTCATGACCGTAACTTTTTAGATGGTTGCGTTGATCATATCTTGTCTATAAATAGAGCAAATATAGAAGTTCAAAGTGGAAATTATTCTTCTTGGAAATTAAATTTTGACCGCCAACAGGAACATGAAGAAGCAACAAATGAACGTTTGCAAAAGGATATTGGAAGGTTAAAACAATCTTCAAAACGTTCAGCAGGTTGGTCTGATCTAGTCGAAGCTACTAAAAATGGAACAACGAATTCAGGTTCTAAATTGGATAAAGGTTTTGTAGGGCATAAAGCTGCAAAAATGATGAAACGCTCTAAAAATCTTGAGGATCGACAGCAAAAAGCGATTGAAGAAAAATCGAAGCTTTTAAAAAACGTTGAAAAAACGGAATCCTTACGTTTAGAACCATTGGAATTTAAATCTAAGGTGCTCATTCAATTATCAGATGTGTCTGTAATATATGATGGTCAAATTGTTAACAAACCAATAAGTTTTAATGTTGAACAAGGAGATAGAATTGTACTTGATGGAAAGAACGGAAGTGGGAAAAGTAGTATTTTAAAATTAATCTTAGGCAATCCAATTCAGCATACAGGTACGCTAAATACAGGTTCTAATCTCATAATTTCTTATGTTCAACAAGATACCTCTCATTTAAAGGGGATGCTAACTGATTTTATCGAGGAATATCAGATTGATGAAACGTTATTTAAGTCGATTTTAAGAAAAATGGATTTTGATCGAATACAGTTTGAAAAAGATATATCCTATTATTCAGGTGGACAGAAGAAAAAGTTACTTATCGCTAAGAGTTTATGTGAAAAAGCTCACCTGTATATTTGGGATGAACCATTAAATTTTATTGATATTTACTCTCGTATGCAAATTGAAGAGCTTATCCAAACCTTTAATCCTACTATGGTTTTTGTAGAACATGATCATACTTTCCAAAAGACAATTGCTACAAAAACAATAAAAATCTAACAAAAATGGCTAGGGTATAGAAGGTAATCACTGTAACTTCTGGATTTACTTCAACTAATGGGTGGTTAATTCAAGAAGGATTAACGTTTTTTTGAAGATATTCTACTAACGAGGCAGGTTAACTAATAAGGTTAGGTTAATACAACCACCTCCAAATAATATTCTGCGCAATACAATAAAGATAATCCAGAAAGATTATCACTTGCTGTTTTGTTAGTAGATTGTGAAGTAGTGCTGAAACTCCGTGCTCAGGCAAATACCAAGAAACGGAATTGTTGCTGCCAGGCGACCCAGAAGTGACCAAGATCCCCGCCTCCCGGGCGGGGTCTTTTTTGAGTAATCGTGATCTCGACGTGTCACAAGGGGGCTGAACGATTCATCCTATTCATATTGAAAACTAATTGCCGGGCAGTTGGATGCCGCGCCAGCCGCTTACATCGCATTGGCCATATTCATTATCACCCACAGCAACCACCGTGCCGTCCGATTTTAGGCCGAGAGTATGAGCGCAACCCGCCGCAACCGCCACAATATCGCGCCAGCCACTTACATTGCATTGGCCATGCTTATTCAAACCCACAGCCGCCACCGTGCCGTCCGATTTAAGGCCGATGGTATGATTACTACCAGCCGCTATCGCCACCATTCCGCGCCAGCCGCTTACATCGCATTGGTCATGTTTATTCAAACCCACAGCCGTCACCGTACCGTCCGATTTAAGACCGATGGTATGAAGATAGCCCGCCGCGACCGCCACTATGTAACGCCAGCCGCTTACATTGCATTGGCGATACCGGTTATTACCCACAGCCGTTACCGTGCCGTCCAATTTAAGACCGATGGTATGCCAATCACCCGCCGCGACCGCCACAATATCATGCCAGCCGCTTACATTGCATTGGCCTTCATTATTTCGACCCACAGCCACCACCGTTCCATCCGATTTAAGCCCAATGGTACGACGCCAACCCGCCGCAACCGCTACAATATCGCGCCAGCCGCTTACATCGCATTGGTCGTGCTTATTCCAACCCACAGCCACCACAGTACTGTCGGATTTAAGACCGATTGTATGAGCATTACCCGTGTTCGTCGCCATATGAACATTACCAGTCGCAACCGCCACAATATCGTGCCAGCCGCTTACATCACATTGGCCATATTTATTATCACCCACAGCTGTCACCGTGCCGTCCGATTTAAGCCCGACGGTATGACGATAACCCGCCGCTATGGTATCTTTAGGCCACCGTTTCACCTTTAACGCAGCTTCTTTCGGTAAAATGTAATCCATGTTTTACCTCCTTGAAAACAAGACCTACTTTATTGTGAACATACCAGCCTTTGTATCTGTGCTGTGGAAGAGAACCAATTTCTCACATTCCGGGCATGTTGCTTCATCGCCAGCCTTCTTATACTCACAACGTGCCTGTAATGAGGCTCTTGTTACAATCTTTTGCACCATTTCGAATCATCTCCTTTCCTAACGTACCAGTAAAGGAGTGATGATTCAACACACTTTTACGATTTTCAATCAACAAATCAAACATTGTTCGAAAAGGCTACTTCCACACGGTTTTACGAAGAGCCCTTTCATTATGTTATATGGCTGAATTTGATAAAGTTAAAAAGGGGGAGGGGAAAATTTTGGAGATTAAAAATGAGAACGAAAATAAAGATAAAGAAATTTGGAAATTTTGGGATGCTATTTTTACATCAGGATTATTGTCTTTTTTTAAAGATAGTCAAGAAGCTCAGAATGATGATAAGAAGTTTAAACAAATGTTATTACAAATATTGTTCGGTATAATTTTTACAGTAATTATTTTTGTGGTTGGATTTTGGATATTGAACTAAAGGGGCAGGTTAGTTTAACAAGAAAAATGAATGGGGGACTAAAATGAAATTATTTCAATATGTTTTGATAAGTATATTAGTCGGGATTATATGGGACTTTTCCGGGTTTAATATTCCTGTAATTACAGAGAGTTATATATACATATATGGTATCTTTGGTTTACTCTTATACATTGCTGTCCAAATAGGTAAGAAGAAAGAGTGAATTTATGTTCTATGGGGAAAAACTAGCGGGGGCAGAAGTGCTTAATAAAGAAAGGGGAATAAAGATTGGATAAACAAATATTAGAATATATAAAAGTTGGAAGTCTAGTAGTGATTGCAATTAGATTAGCGACAATTGCTTACGTTCTTTGGCATGCTATGTAGTCGGGTGTAGGGGTAACGTGCTAATCGCAGCTCTTTTTTCTTATAGCACTAACGGAACAATATAGTTCAACAAGACTACATCTATCTATGAATAATAAACCCTACTAACTGAGAGAATGGTTTATTATTTTCATTCTATAGGCTTTTTTCTACTTCAGAAACATCCCATTTTGCTACATTATTATCGTTAAGGTTATTGAACATAGGATTTAAAAAGCAAATGATGGTTGTAAGGCAGATGAGACAACCTAATACTAATAATAAGATAGAAATGGAAAAGGTTTCAGCAATAAAACTCCCTAAAGCTGCACCGATGGGAATCCCTGCCTGCGCTAATAAAATTCTAACTGAGAAAACCCTGCCACGTAAATGATCAGGTACTCTTTGTTGGTATAGAGTTGTGTTATTTATATTAAAAATAATGGCAAATAGACCTTGACCGAAAGAAAGAATTAGAGCTACCCAGTAAAATGGAGTCCAAGCCAATCCCAAAAAGAGTAATCCATTTAAAAATAATGACCTTAGCATCACTCGTTTTCTGTTTTTAGGTTGCTCTTGAATACCAGTTAGTAATGAGCCCGCAAACATACCGAAAGAAAAAGCAGAAGTAAATAAACCGTATTGAAAGGCAGTTCCTCCTAAATCATCCAAAACATAAGGTAAAAACATGGGTTGTGCAGCGCCGTAACTAGTGTTAATGAACATCATCATTATACCGACCCAAAACAAGACTGGGTAAACACGGTAAAATTGCAAACCCTCTCTAAATTGAACAAACCAACTTTCCCTTTTCACGATTGTGCTATTCTTAGAGCTTGGGTTCAACATAAGTAAAAGACCAGATAACCCCAGTGAAATTAATAGGAACAACAAAACATACTCAACTCCAAAGGCGGTTATTAACAGGCCACCTAGAGATGGCCCTAATAGCATCATTATCTGTCCTGTTCCTTCGAGAATGGAATTGCCTTTCATTAATTTATCTTTAGGCAGAATATCAGCGACATAGGCCATACTTGAAGGTGCAAAGAGTGGTTGAGCAATACCAGTTGCTACCGAAACGAGATATAAATGCCAAGTTTCTAATTGACCCATTGGGTATAAAATAATTGGAATTAGAAAAGCAGAAGCTCTAAACCATTCAGAAAAAATCATGACTTTTTTTCGTTCCCATCGATCTAAATAAGGCCCCGCAAACATTTGAATAATAATATTTGGAAGCATAAATGCTACCCAAACACTACCCATTGCCACTTTTGAGCCTGTCATTTTATAAACAAGCCACGAGAGAGCAAAAGTTGAAAATGTACTACCTAATCCAGATGCTGCTTGGGCTAACCATAATAAGATAAATTTTCTATTATTAAATAAACCCTTCATTCTACCTACCACCCTTTTGTTGGCATAAAATTAATCAAATCAAAAGAAGAGTTAATTATTGCAATTTCAACAAAATTCATCAAGTTCATTCTCTTCAAATGTTGCATGTACTACAATTATATATAATTTCGATTATCTGAATATATTTATGTTTTTTATGTTTTCCTACCACTTTGATTGTGGAGACGGATATTTGGCTAAAAGGTATTAATTTGTTGAAGTTATTGTACTAACGAGGCAGGTTTGTTGAATAAGAGTGCATGCTATAAAGATCGTCATTTATGCCGATCTTTTTTATTTGCCAATGATTTCAGAAAATTATAATTCCAACTGGAATATTATGTTAAAATTATTTTAAAGGTTTTGAGATAATGAAGCAGAGGAGTTAAATTAGAGAAGAATTTTTGATGGAGTGATTATTTAGTGAGAAAACAAAAGAATGTCATCTTAAAAAATGTCATAACGCTATTTATTGTCGTTCTAATATCAATTGGTTGTACACCACCTGAAAAAGATAGTACCACTGTTGCCAACTTAATATTGGAGGAATATAACTATAAATTAGAACCTTATCAAGACAAAATTCAATTCACTTTAGCTACAAACGAAATATTGAATGGAGTTAATGAATCATTTAAAACAAAAATATATGATACGGAATTTTATTTTAAGGAAGTAAAAGAAAGAACAAACGACATTATGATTATTTTTGGTTTTAACAATCAATTTAACGATACTGGAAAAATGCTTATCCCGTTTAGAATAAATGCTGCTAACAACACTTGGATGGGTACTGTAAAAAGAGAAGCGTTTAATGAATCAGGAGAACCTGGGGATTTTGGTTCAGGGGCTTCAGGTAATACTTCAGTACTTGAAAATACTTTTGAAGGGCAAATTTACTATTTCATTGAACCAGATGAACTTATGAATGGGGAACAATGGACTTTTGTAATAAGCGGTCTTAACACTTTAAGTTACAATAAAAAATAGTTTATTAAGCTAACGGAGCAGGTTTGTTGAAGAAACACTTAATAAATAGGAGAGAAAATTCTATATGGAAAGCCCAGAAGAACAATTAGAAAGGTTTATAATATCTTCAAAAGAAATCATTGGCAATGAAGGTGTTAAAGAAATAGAGCATTTTTTTAACCATCGTGAATATGAAATGGCATTTGAAGGGTTACTTATTGAACTTACAACTATAGGCAAGTATCCTAAAGTTTTTAATTTTTCAGATTGGAAAATGCTTGGTGAACGCTACCATCTAGATAAAGAAGCGGTTTTTGCTGTAGACATTTGGGAAAAGTTCATAGAATGGGGGAAGTCATATTAGGAGATTTTTGTAAGTAACAATTTCTTACTGTACTAAAGGGGAGTTGAAGAGTGTTGTTTAAAACGTGTGTTCAACAATCAGGCAATATTGTGGAGTAACGAAAAAATTAAACTTTAAAATATCTTGGAGGTGTAAAAATGAAGGTCAAGCGAATTGTTGCCAATATTGAGACGCAGGACATTTCCAAAGCAAAGCACTTCTATGAGGAAATACTAGGACTTGATCAATTAATGGATCTTGGATTTATTGCAACCTACGGTTCAAACGAGAAAATGGCTACTCAAATCAGTTTCCTTTCAGAGGGTGGATCCGGAACACCAGTACCTGATTTGTCAATTGAAGTTGATGATCTCGACGATGTACTCACTCGCATAAAAGAAGCTGGAGTACCAATTGAGTATGGGCCAACTAAGGAACCATGGGGGGTTCGGCGTTTTTACGTCAGGGACCCATTCGGGAAACTCGTCAATATTTTAACTCATCAATAAATGGAATCTATTTATAGACACATTTTAAGAACTAACGCAATCAGGCGAGATTGTTGAATAAGCGTCATTTTTCATCATCAATTAATGGGAGCGTTTAATTCAAGAAGGATTAACGCTCTTTTTTGCTGAAGTAACTGTACTAAAGGGGCAGGTTAAACAAGGAAAATACAGACATATATATAAATTACTATTTACTATCAAAAATGCGAGGAGATTAATATGCTTAAGAAGATTTATGTTGTCAGACATTGTGAAGCACAGGGACAACCTTCGGAATCCCAACTAACAGAAGAAGGGTTGAAACAAGCGAAATATTTAGTAGATTTCTTCAGTAATACAAAAATAGATCGAATAATATCAAGTCCATTTTTGCGTGCTATTCAATCAGTAGAACCGTTAAGTGAGAAAACAAATATAAAAATAGAGATTGATGAACGCCTGTCAGAACGTACACTAAGCACAACGGACTTACCTGACTGGTATGAAAAACTAAAAGCGACATTTAAAGATATGGATTTAAAATTTGAAGGAGGAGAGTCAAGTAAAGAAGCGATGAATCGAATCGTAAATGTTGTAAAAGAAGTCATTAAAAGTGGGACTGGAAACACATTAATCGTCAGTCACGGAAATATAATATCTTTACTTTTAAAGAACTATAATAATGACTTTGATTTTGAGTGTT
Organism: Bacillus oleivorans; assembly: GCF_900207585.1. Taxonomy (GTDB): domain Bacteria; phylum Bacillota; class Bacilli; order Bacillales; family JC228; genus Bacillus_BF; species Bacillus_BF oleivorans. Next base: position 230,902 of record NZ_OAOP01000003.1, read on the forward strand.
GGAAAAACCTTAGTAATCCTGACGTTTTTCAAATAAACTGTATTAACAATGAAGTGAATTTTGAACGAATATGGGATGAAGTTTAAAAATATAAAAATCAAAGAGTGCGAGTTGATGACTAACGGTAAGATTTGATTCAAGAAGGACTAAAGCTTTTTTTGAAGTTATTTTACTATCGGGCAGTTTAATTAAAGAAAAGAGCAAATGGAGTTGTAATTAAATTCAATTAAAAATAGCCCTTCATGGTAACATGCAAGGGCAGTCGTTGTAGTAATATCGTTTGCTCAGATTGATTGTAACGTAGGCCGAATGATAATCTCATTAACTCCAGCATCATCGGGTTCATTAATTGCAAATGCAATAGCTCGAGCCACACTGTAAGGAGAAATGCTAGGATAATCTTGATATTCATCAAGTACGGCTGTTGCTGTCATTCCAGGTGAGATGCTCGTTGAACGGATCTGAGAGGTTGGAGATTCCTCTTGACGTAGACCTTCCGTAATAGCGCGTACGGCAGATTTTGTGGCGCTGTATACAGTTGTACTTGGAATTACTTTGTGTCCCATAAGAGAAGATATGTTGATTATATGTCCGGATTGCTGGTTTCTCATCACTGGCAAAACCGATGCTATACTATACAGCACACCTTTAATGTTCACATCAATCATTTGATTCCAATCATGTATTTTAAGTTCATTTAGAAGAGAATTCGGCATGATTCCAGCACTATTAATAAGGACATCAATTCGACCATACTGTTCCACAGTGTACTGGGCGAGTTTTTGCATGTCTTCCACTGAAGTCACATTTGCTTGCATATAAACAGCCTCGCCACCTTCCTTATTTATTTCGTTCACGATGATATTGAGACGTTCTTTTCTTCTAGCAGCCAATACTACTTTAGCACCGTTTTGGGCTAAAAACTTAGCGGTTGCTTCTCCAATTCCACTAGATGCTCCTGTTATTATGATCACCTTAGATTTCAAGTTTTCCAAATGTTATCACTCCTTTAAGTAATTTCAATGGTTATTTCCTATATTCAAAATATATTTTATTCAACACTGTGTTGTTTAAAATGCGGCCGTTGATTATTATTATAGAGAGAAGAAAAGTTATTACAATCGCTAATAATACCGCTTTTGTTTGATAAACAACAAACGTATGAATTGTGTTCATTAAAAACGGAGGTAAATTGAATATGACTATTGGAAATAAAACAGATAGACGAATTTTAAGAACAAAAGATGCCATAAACAGAGCATTTCTTGAAGTTTTTTCTGAGAAGGAATTTGATCGGATCACTATAAATGATATTTCTGAACGAGCAAATGTAAATCGAGGAACCATTTATCTTCACTATACGGACAAATATGACCTACTAAATAGGTGTATAAATGTTCACTTGGACGAAATGATTTCTTCTTGCACATTAACTAAGTTTACACAAGAAAAAGTTGAAAAGAATGAGGCAATAGAGGCACTGAAATCTTTATTTATATATATCCAGAAGAATTTTCTATTCTTTTCTTCGATGCTTTCTAGTCAAAAAACTTCATTATTCAGGGAACGTATTCAAAAAACTCTAACTTCTAGTATTCAAGAAAAGATTAATATGCAGGGTATTAATCAAGGGATGGACAAGGAATTAATTATACAGTTTACAGCAACTGCTTTTGTAGGGACTTTAGAATGGTGGATTTTAAACCAAATGCCACATACAGCTGAATATATGGCAGATCAAGTCTGGTCATTGTTTGAAAGGAATAACATAAACTCCTAATATATTTAATATTTAATAGAGATGTAGCTTCTGAATGATTTTATTTAACTAAAGGAGCAGGATTGTTGAAGAAGAGTTAATGTTTATAGAGGAGCATAAGTAAGGCATCTTAGTTATCACACCAAGATGCCTTACTACTGTATCTAAGTACTATATTTCCAGATAGAAAGTACCCATTAGATAACCAACAGAAGTTAAAAAAAAATCTATCTCTGAATAGGCTAAACGGTTATATTCTCCTCCTCTATAGCTATAACCTCCCTTACTGCTTCTATGAAAGATAATATGATTGGTGAAAGCCACTTGTCTTTATGCCATGCCATATGTGTATAAACGTGCAAGTCGGGAATTTGCCATGGAAGAGCAACAAGTTCACCCCGTTCAACTTCGGCTTCCACTGTTATTTCAGGAAGAAAGGCAATACCGATTCCCGTAATTGCACATTGTTTAATGGCTTCGGCATTTTGAAACTCTAAATAAGTAATATCATCAATGCCCTTTTTCTCAAATGACCGGTCAAACATGGTTCGATAGGTACAACCCTTTTCATTCACCAGGAACACTTCTCCGTGAAAATCTTCCTGCTGTAGTGCAGTTAGTTTCGCTAGACGATGGTCTGGAGCGACGAAAAAGCGGAAAGTTTCTTCCAATAACGGTTCCACTGTAAGCCCCGTTGAAAGAATGGGTTCGTCTAGCATAAAGACGATATCTGCTGTTCCATCAAAGAGTGTTTGCTTAAGTTGCTGATTTGGTACAGAGCGGAAGATCAGACGAACTCCCGGATTGCGCGAACGAAATAACTGAAAGACAACTGGAAGCCGATATGCGCAAAGAACCTCGTTGGCACTTATCGTTAGGGTGCCGCTTAGATTTTCATTGTCATGAACGACACTGCGGGCTTCGTCCAATTTGTCTAGAGCGCTTTGGATATGAGTTAAAAAGCGTTTACCCGCAGTTGTGAGAACGAGTTGCTTGCCCAAGCGATCAAAGAGTCGAACACCAAGCTCTTCCTCCAATGCTTTTATTTGCATCGTGACGTTGGAAGGGACGTAGTTCAGCACTTCTGCAGCCCGACTGAAATTTAATGTTGATGCAACCATACGGAACGTATTCAGTTGGCGCAATTCCATCATACTACCCCCATTTTACTTTCAATATTATTGAATGCAGAGTTGAATTTTGTTCACTTTTATTGAGATTACCACAGGTTTATACTAACAACAAGAAATACATTTTGGATTTCACTTTGAAAGGAGCAACAATACAATGGATTACGAAATTTTTGATTTGGGTGACGTTACCTTGCAATCAGGAGTGACACTACCGAACGCTTTTCTTGCTTATAAAACTTATGGAAAATTGAATGAAAACAAAGATAATGTCATCATCTATCCAACTGCTTTTGGTGATCAACATGTTCAGAATGAATGGCTGATTGGAAACGGCATGGCTCTAGATCCGAGAGAATATTTCATTGTCGTTCCAAATCTGCTGGGGAACGGATTATCTTCATCTCCTAGTAACACGCCTGCTCCATTCGACAAGGCTAATTTTCCTCCTGTAACCATCTATGACAACGTTAAATTCCAATATCGGCTGGTGACCGAAAAATTCGGCATTCAAAAGATTGCACTCGTGGTTGGATGGTCAATGGGAGGAATTCAATCATTCCAATGGGGGGCAAGTTATCCCGACATGGTGGAACGAATTGCACCTTTCTGCGGAGGTGCAAAGACTTGGCCTCAAACGTATGTGGTCCTGGACGGAATGAAAGCTGCCCTCATGGCTGCAGTTGGTTTCAATTCAAGTAAACTAAACAAGTTGACTTCTGCAGACATGCGCGCTGTTGGCAGTGTCTATGCGGGATGGGGGGTATCGCAGGCGTTTTACAGAGAGGAACTTTATCGTAATATGGGATTTGACTCATTAGAAGATTTTGTGGCTGGCGTCTGGGAAGACAGCTTTATGAAGATGGATCCGCACAATGTCCTGGCTATGTTATGGACAGGCCAATTTGCAGATATTAGTGCAAACCCCGCTTATAACGGAGATTTCGATGAGGCTCTCAAAAGCATTAATGCGCTTGCCTGCGTCATGCCAGGGAGTACGGACCTCTTCTGCACTGCGGACGATAACGAATACGAGGCTAAGCTTATACCTAATGCTGTTTTTAATCCTATCGAGTCGATTTGGGGCCATTTTGCCGGTCGTGGAATCAACAGTACCGATAATAAATTTATTGATGACAACCTAAAACGCTTGTTGGCCATTAGTACAAACGGATAGATGAAATGTAGCTTTATTTTTTTGTTGTCCACTATTCTAAAACATATACTAAAATTAAGGATAATTGTAAATTTTCAAATCCGTTATAAGGAAGGTGAAATATTGTTCTTCAACTATTGGGTAGCTTTAGTTCAAAAAAATCTTACATTAAAGAAAAAAAGCTTGGAAAAACCAAGCGTTTTTTTGTTGCTCATTATATGGGTACGTAACCTTCAGTAAAAAATCTTTCAAATTGTCGAACTTTAAGCTTAAGGGTTGAAATCTGTTGAAATGGTGAGTATAATGAATAATGTCCTCGAAAAAAGGGCATAAAGGAATAATGCAATGCGGGTATAGTTTAATGGTAAAACCACAGCCACGAGCTGCACTTCTATGAATAAGCTACGAGTTGCCTCGATGCATTTACATCTTCGAATCAGCTGGCAGAAGCAGAGGCATGACCGTTCGTGCACTTAATCTAAGTATATTTCACACTATATGCGGGTGTAGTTTAATGGTAAAACCACAGCCTTCCAAGCTGTTGTCGTGGGTTCGATTCCCATCACCCGCTCCATACATAGTTTCTAACGCAGTGTTTCGTTTACATAGAAAAAACGGGGCATTGCGTTTTTTCTATGTCTTAAATGTGTGCTGCGAGGAGTCTGCCGTAAGGATTGCGGTCTGAAAGTCTCCCCCATGAAGCTGCTGAAACATGCTTCCGAGTGATTCGATTAGTTGATGACTGGACTCCTCTGGTAAACTAGGTGATAAATAAACAATATGTAAAGCATTTTTGGTACCGGTTGTAACAGCGGTACGTTTTGAGTCGACAAAGGGACTGCCAAATGGTCCAGCTGAGTCAGCAGATATAATTAATTGCGCAGCTTGGTTTTCACGGCCATTGAGTCCGTGAAATGATTCGTCTTCTTCACCAACCCGAATCATCACATCACCTTGAAACTGATCAGCATCATACAGACCAATTGGAATTTGATATTGTAATGAAAAAAAGTTATTGAGATCAACAGCAGAATGAATTGTCGATAAATATTGCTGTTTTTGCACTCGTCTTAATAAAGCTTCACTAGACGGCCGATATCGATTTGGGTCTTTTCCAAACGTTTTAAAGATGGAACGCCATTCCTGAATTCCTTTTTGTTCAGCTAGTGGTGTTTCAAGTAAATCGAAATATAATGATTCTTGAAAAAGCTGCAATCTTCCGTGCAGCATTTGGGGAGAGTCGGAAACGGTAATTCCGCGATAGCTTACAAGACCTATTTTAAAATCAGCAATTGTTTGGGTTAAGACAGGGCTAAGTGTAATTTCCATGACGATTACCTCCTCTACATAAGCAGTTTACCATAATTACACTGAATCTACATAAGAAAGGAGGATTCTGACATGAACTTTGACCTATTAAAGAAAGATATCATTGCGTACAGTAAAGAAATCGGGATTGATAAAATCGGGTTTACGTCTGCTTCGGCGTTTGATGAAATGAAAAATCGCCTCATCCGCCAGCAGGAGCTCGGCTTTCAATCTGGCTTTGAGGAAAAAGATATAGATAAACGGGTTTATCCCGACCTTATTTTTAACAAGCCGAAATCAATCATTGCGATTGCGCTAGCCTATCCTTCTAAAATGAAAGATGCTTCTCAGAGTAAAAAGGGTGCACGTCGAGGACTGTTTGCCCGTGCTTCCTGGGGGAGAGATTATCATGATGTGCTCCGGGAAAAACTTTCTCAATTAGAAGCGTATATTAAAGAAAGAGTTCCTGAGGCTGTTTGTAAATCAATGGTCGATACTGGAGAACTTGTGGACCGTGCTGTTGCGGAGCGGGCAGGAATCGGCTGGAGTGGGAAAAACTGTGCGATTATTACGCCGGAATTCGGTTCATATGTATACCTGGGCGAAATGATTACGAACTTACCGTTCGAACCAGACGAACCTATAGAAGAAGGCTGCGGCGACTGCAATCTTTGTGTCGATGCTTGTCCAACCGGTGCCTTAGTCCAAGGAGGGCAGCTTAATGCACAAAAGTGCATTGCCTTTTTAACCCAAACTAAAGGATTCTTACCCGATGAGTACCGGTCCAAATTAGGGAATAGATTATATGGCTGTGATACCTGCCAGTTAGTTTGCCCGAAAAACAAAAAAATGGATTTCCACCTTCATGAAGAATTTGAACCAGATCCAGAGATTGCAAAACCGTTGCTTCAGCCGCTTCTTCATTTGACTAATCGGGAATTTAAAGACACTTACGGTCATGTGTCAGGATCCTGGAGAGGAAAAAAAACGATCCAACGGAATGCTATCATTGCACTTGCTCACTATAAAGAAGAGTCTGCTGTGCCGGATTTGATTTACCTGATGAAAGAGGATCCTCGCCCCGTCATTCGCGGTACAGCTGCTTGGGCTCTTGGCAAAATTGGAGCGCCTGAAGGGAAAGCTGCGATAGAAACGCAATTAGTTCACGAAAAAGATTTGGACGTTCGTGCTGAAATGGAAAAGGGTTTGGCATTTTTTGAACAGATCAATATCTAAACAACCTGCTTTCTTCATATGTATGGAGAGAGGAGGTTGTTTTTTTATGAAAAAGATCTTACAGGATTTGCTTCAAAGCAGATTAGATGCATATGTAAAACCATCCGTTAAAACCCAGCGTTTTTTTACGGAAGATGTGGAGCGAAAAATTGGTTCTGTACAAAAACGGAAAGCGGAAATCGTTAAGGTGAGCGGAAAAGGAAAAATTATTAAAAGCTTTGCAGAAGAAGATGTGGAAAAAGTTCAGTATCAAGTAAGGATGCGTTATATTATCAATCAAAGCGACAACATTTTTTTAGAGGAGACGGTGGAGGAAAGACAAGCAGACATTTTTCGTTCTACGGTTGTGGATGATTATCCCCTTTTTACGGAAGCTGATATACTAAATAGAGAAGAGCCTTCAACTGGTAACAATGGAGTTTTAGTGATGTACCCTGAAGAAGAGGAACGGCAACCATTCTATTATGACCGCAGAAAAGCGGTTCGATATGCGGAATCATGGTGGAATAGCTATAATCCGAGGTATAAAAAATTTCAGGATAATTGTACCAATTTTATTTCTCAATGCTTACACGAGGGCGGAGGACCCATGAGAGGGTATCCTAACCGGGGAAATGGCTGGTGGATGAGAAATAATAATTGGAGTTATAGCTGGACCGTTGCCAATTCACTGCGTCTTTACTTACAAAATTCTAAAACAGGACTGCGTGCAAAAGAGGTATCCAGTCCGCAGCAACTTTTATTAGGGGATGTAATTTGCTATGATTTTCAAGGGGACGGCCGTTTCGATCACAATACGATTGTAGTGGCAAAGGATATTTACGGAATGCCATTAGTTAATGCCAATACGTATAATAGCCGTATGCGTTACTGGTCTTATGAGGATTCAAGCGCCTATACTCCAAATATCAAATATAAATTTTATTCGATTGTAGATGATTATTAAACATTAAGAGGTGACAAAGAGTTGGCTATACACGTTGTACTATACCAACCAGAGATTCCTGCTAATACAGGAAATATTGCAAGAACTTGCGCGGCTACAGATACTCAGCTCCACCTGATTCGCCCGTTAGGTTTTTCAACAGATGACCGGATGTTAAAACGGGCAGGCTTAGATTACTGGGAGTTTGTGAAAATTTTTTATTATGATTCGTTAAATGAATTATTTTCGATGTATCCCAAAGGTGAATTTTATTTTATTACAAAGTTTGGAAAACGTTACTATGACGAATATGATTATAGTGATCCAGAAAAAGATTTCTTTTTTGTATTTGGTAAGGAAACAACCGGGCTTCCTAAGGAACTATTAGCGGAAAACCCTGATACCTCCTTAAGAATTCCGATGACCGACAATGTTCGTTCCTTAAATCTTTCCAATACAGCGGCAATTTTAGTCTACGAAGCTTTAAGACAGCAGCGCTTTCCGAATATTAAATAACTTGAGGCGGTTTAAGCTTTCGCAAGAGTACCTCTGGTGCTTTTGGAAAGCTTTTTTCATGGGCGAACTGTTTGAAGATTCTATTTATAACCTGTACTATAAGAGAAGAACCATACAGAAAGGACTGCTTACATGAATCAGGTGATTGAAACGATTTTACGTCATCGCTCTGTCCGCAAATTTACCGAACAGCCTCTATCAAGCGAACAAATCGAGCTGATTGTAAAAAGTGCTCAGGCTGCCTCAACTTCTAGCTATATTCAAGCCTATTCCATTATTGGGATAACTGATCTTAAGAAAAAACAGGCACTTGCAGAAGTGGCTGGTAATCAGGCGTATGTTGCCGAGAACGGACATTTCTTTATATTTTGTGCAGATTTACATAGACATCAGAAAATTGGAGAGTGGGAAGGCAGTGATGTACTCCCATCGATTGAAAGTACAGAAAAATTTATGGTGGCTTTAATTGATACGGCATTAGCTGCGCAAAATGCTGTCTTAGCTGCAGAGTCAATGGGACTCGGCATCTGCTATATCGGCGGGATCCGTAATGATCTAGAGAAAGTGGCATCCTTTTTAAAAACACCGAAGCATGTCATCCCACTATTTGGGATTGCTGTTGGCTACCCGGCAAAAGAAACCAGTCAAAAACCAAGACTGCCGCTAAATCATGTCTACCATGAAAATGAATATGAACAGGATGAATCTGCTTTTAAAGCGGGGATTGACCAATACAACCAGTCCGTTCAGGATTACTATAACAAAAGAACGAATGGCAAAAGAAGCGATACATGGTCCAGTCAAATGGGCACGATGCTTGAAAAGAAATCAAGAATGTACATGAAAGAGTTTATAGAGAAAAAAGGGCTTAATCTCCGCTAAAATATGATTCAATTAAAGTGAGACTGACCCGATTTATGGGATACAGTCTCATTTTTTTATGACACCAATAAAAAGTAATGCTATACTTGCTTAAACATCTGAGACTGTGAGGGAAAAAATGGACAAAAACATCGTCATTAGAGAAGCATCTGCTAAAGATATAAATCAGCTATACATACTTATGAAACAGTATATTGTCGATTTTTATAAGCAGCCTGAACCTAAAGAATCGGAGTTAAAAGGATTAATGCATCATTTACTTGAAAATCCATCGAGCGGACTTCAGTTTGTCGCTGAGGAAGATGGAGAGTTAATTGGGTTTGCCACTTTGTATTTTACTTTCAGTACCCTAAAGGTAAAACGACAAGCGATTTTAAATGATTTATTTGTCGACCCCAATGCGAGAGGAAAGAAAGTTGGGGAACAGTTATTTCAAAAATGTTTAGATTACATCCAGGCAAATAACTTTTCATCTATGACCTGGGAAACGGCAAAGGATAATAAAGTAGCTCAATCCCTTTACAATAAAATGGGCGGTCAATTATCTGAATGGTTAGTTTATGAGATTCAATAAGTTATAAATTTGATCAAATCACCCCAAGGCTTATAAACAGTAATAAAAAATATAAAAGGCTTTTCCTTATAAATAGGAATAGCCTTTATTATTTTGATCGTATTCCATATTTCGATATTGGTTGAAAAATTAAGCTGATATATTACTGATAGATTGATCATTACAATATAGAGGGGGGTAAAAATGAATTCTATTACATTCACACTGTTAATCCTTTTAACTACGTTTTTAATGGGTTCTTCTTTTTCGGTCGGTAAGTTTGGGCTGCTGTACTCATCTCCATTGTTACTGGTAGCTTTACGCTTTATTCTGGCAGGGATAATCATGGCAGGGATTGTGATGGTTGTAAAGCGGCCACATCCTTCATCTAAAGAAAACTGGGTAAGAATGTTCATTATTGGCACATTTCAAACAGCTGGTGTTATGGGCTGTATTTTCATGAGTCTAAGAACAATAACCGCTAGTGAATCCTCGATTCTTACATTCACAAACCCATTACTCGTTGTTGTGTTTAGTACGATTTTTTTACAAACTCGATATAAACTTTATCAATGGTTTGGAGTACTTCTAGGACTGGTCGGGGTCATTATTACATTAGGAGCTCAAATAGAAATGAAGGTTGGTATCTTTTACGGACTTTTATCTGCTGTTTTTTGGGCAAGCTCTACTCTGTTAGTGAAAAAATGGGGATCGAAATTCGATACATGGGTTCTATCGGCTTATCAGATGCTTTTTGGCGGGCTCTTACTCTTGCTTAGCAGTTTTCTTCTTGAAAACCCATTTTTTATATTCAACCATAACTCTCTATTAATCTTATTATGGTTAAGTATTATGTCATCCATTATTCAGTTTGCGGTTTGGTATTATCTTTTACAAAAGAGTGATCCGGGAAAAACAAGTGCCTTTTTATTTTTAGCACCTTTCTTCGGGGTCCTATCAGGATGGTTATTGCTGAATGATCCGCTTTACCCTTCCATTATAGCTGGCGGACTGCTGATAATTATTGGGATTTATCTTGTAAACAGTAATTTTCAGCGGAATCATCGTTTAGCTAAAAGTACTTTGAACAGCGATTAAGTTTTAAAAAGCCCGCTAATTGCGTACAGGAGACCTTTCCGCTTAGGGGCTTTTCCTCTAATAAGTTTAGAAGTTTACATTAAAATTTTGTTTTAACCCTGCTTTTCCTTTTTCAGTAACTTTTACAGCACGAGTAGATGGAATTCTTTCTATCCATCCCAAATCAAAAAAGCGTGTTGTTAGTCCGTGTCCTAATGCGCCAGCAAGATGATGGCGTCTTTCACTCCAGTCTAAGCATGCGTGAGAAAATGAGCGGCGTTCTTTTTTTAGCTTACTTAAATCGATACCAAAATTGATAAAAAACTGTTCACCCTCATGAGTCACAACGAATACTCGTTCTTCTATTTCTAAATAGCCAGCATTCATCATCGATTTTGTTAGCTCTACCCCTAATTTTCCAGCTAAATGGTCATAGCAGGTTCGGGCTGCTCGAAGTAATTGTACCTGGTTAGATTGTTTGAGCGAACGCACTTCAGGCGGTGGTGAAATCGCGAGTAACGATTCTAAAATCCGTGCTACTTCTCCATTTGCGATTTGATAGTAGCGATGGCGTCCATGCTTTTCAACGTTCACAAGGTTGCCTTCTGCCAATTTTGCAAGATGAAAGCTGGCCGTTTGAGGGGTTATGGCAGCTACATAAGCAAGTTCACTGGCTGTATGAAATCGTCCGTCCATTAAACTCATTAGTATAGTGGCGCGTGATGTTTCTCCCAGAAGAGCTGCAATTTCTGCCACATTTGGATTTATACTCATTTTCTCATCCTCCCTGCATTTTATATTTCGATTATAGTTTAAGTGTTCAATGCTATCAATCGTGCAAGTTAAAAATGAAGGGTGCAGGAATTAAAGAAGATCTGCGATAATTTTTGTATCTACTATTAAAAACGTCACAGATTCGTTTTTCGTACGACTAATAGATAGCAAGGATTAGAAATGGTGGTGAGGGGTTGAATACAAATAAAAAACAAATCGTGATGGAATGGTACGACCTGTACTATCACGATATTTACCGGTTTGTTTTATTTATGATAGGGGATCAGCAATGCTGTGAAGATTTGGTTCATGATACGTTTGTCCGGGCCTGTACAGCTTATGATCGGTTTGACAACCAAGCAAACGTGAAAACATGGCTGTTTAGCATTGCCAAACATTTGGTTTTAGATGAAATTCGCAAACGGCAGCGAAGAAGACTATTTTTAGCGAATGCTTTGAAGCGGGATCTACCATCTTCCTTTAACTTAGAAAAGTATATTGAAAATAAGACTCTTGTCATCGACCTTTTAAACCGGATTCATCAATTAAAGCCTAATTACAGACTTGTGGTTACCTTGCTAAAAATTGAAGAGTGTACGACAAAAGAAGCTGCCCAAATTTTAAATTGGTCTGAGGCTAAGGTCCGAAAAACATTATCAAGGGCCATCCATACACTTCGAAAAATGGATATGCGCCCCGGAGGTGAACAAATTGAACGACTTTCATGACAGTCAATGGAAGCTCCTTCAGCAAATAAAGCCGCCAGCGGAGCAAAAAGAGATATTGAGATCTCGTATTTGGAATACACTTCAAGAACATCCTGAAAAGTTCAAGGCTAAAAGGATGATGCACGTAAAACCTTTGTTGGCTGCTAGTTTATTTATCCTTCTATGTGGCGCTTTTCTCATTATGTTTCAGCAAAACAGCACTCAACCGTTTACTCAAGGTCAAATGGATTATACAGAGTTCAATTGGGAACTGAAAGAAGTATATGCAGAGGAATCTGAGAATGGCTTAACTCTTTATCGAGAAGGGGAGCCTGTTCCTATTGGGTCTGTCAGCGAGATTAATCAAGAAAAAATGGATGAAATCGTGAATAGCTATGTCATGTTTGTGGAAGAAAAACTTGAGAATTTCCCTTATCCCACAATGATGTATATCGAGCATGTCAAACGTGTGGATGTTGGGGTTCGCTATCATTTCTTTCTCACTCCGACAGAAGATACAATTATTTATTTTACATTTGATTATCCGAAACTTGAGTATGCGGAAATTTTTCAGGCGGTCGGAACATTGCAGTTTAATGGAGTCGAACCATATCTTCATAACGAGCCTCTATACGTCACTCATGGATATGGAAGGATGATTTACCCGGTTGGTTTAGAACCTATTTCAATTAGGTCAAACCAAACCGAAATTTATTATTGGGAAGATGCATCCCCAGCAGCTTTTAAAGATTACTTAGACGAAATCAGTACATTACCAGGATGGGAGAAGGAATCGGAGGAAGATGATTTTATTTCTTTTAATTATGGAAACGGGCATGAAATCATTTCGATCCAGCTTAATGACAAGGAAATAACATATAAATATTCTTATCCTAATCGCGAATAGAAAAACGGGCAGCGGTCTACGCTTGCCCGTTTCATCATTTATTTTTTATTAGTTCCTGGTTTATCATTGTATCCAGCTGTAAAGATTGCTGCTAAAAAGGCTACAGTAACACCTAAAATTAAAATAGTGCTCATCGTTCATCCTCCTCTATGTATCCGCTAATCTTTCATCTTTCCTTATTATACCGCATCCATTATTTTTTGTGAACGGCTTGATGCAGATGGTGATCTTAGCTTTTCTCAAATTAGACGATTTTATGAACATATTGTCCCCAACCTGAGCATATATAATCTCATTATGGCAAAAAAAGTCAAGGCTATAACTCATGGATTTGTAATCATCTTAATGTGGAAAAGCGCATAAAGTATAGTAATCGTCTCGATTTCAGCATCAAGGGGAGGTTCCAAATGGATATTTTAAAAAAGATCGAAAAATATCGAGAAGAAGAAGAGAGCCAAAAGTGGGAAGGCACATTTGCCGAGTATTTAGAAATTGTTAAGGAAAAGCCATGGGTTGCGCAAAGCGCTCATTCACGAATTTACAATATGATAAAGGATGCTGGAGTGGAGGAAGTAGACGGGAAGAGACGGTACTCGTTTTTCAGGAATCAAATTTTTGGATTAGAAGAAGCGCTCGAGCGCTTAGTCGAGGAATATTTTCACCCTGCTGCGAAAAGACTGGACGTCAGAAAGAGAATACTATTGCTAATGGGGCCAGTCAGCGGAGGTAAATCGACGCTGGTAACGATGCTTAAAAGGGGACTGGAGGCATATTCCCGTACGGACCGAGGGGCCATTTATGCCATTAAGGGATGTCCGATGCATGAGGATCCGCTCCACTTAATTCCTCAGCACTTACGTGAAGACTTTTCTCAGGAGTACGGTATTCGGATTGAAGGTAACCTTTCTCCGCTTAATATGATGAGGCTGCAGCAAGAATATGGGGGACATATTGAAGATGTTATGGTTGAGCGCATCTTCTTCTCTGAAGACAGACGAGTGGGGATTGGAACCTTTTCGCCGTCCGATCCTAAGTCTCAAGATATCGCTGATTTGACGGGAAGCATTGATTTTTCCACTATTGCTCAGTACGGATCTGAGTCTGACCCGCGCGCCTATCGTTTTGATGGAGAGCTTAATAAAGCCAATCGGGGATTAATGGAATTCCAAGAGATGCTTAAATGTGATGAAAAATTCCTATGGCATTTGCTCTCTTTAACACAAGAGGGGAATTTTAAAGCAGGAAGGTTTGCTTTAATTAGTGCCGATGAAATGATTGTTGCACATACAAATGAAACCGAATATCGTTCATTTATTGCCAATAAGAAAAATGAAGCCTTACATTCCCGGATTATTGTAATGCCGATTCCATATAATCTAAAAGTGACAGAAGAAGAAAAAATCTATGAAAAAATGATTCGTGAAAGTGATGTGTCTGATGTTCATATTGCCCCTCATACCTTACGGGTGGCTGCTATGTTCACTATTTTAACAAGATTAAAGGAGCCAAAAAAAGGCGACATTGATCTTATTAAAAAAATGCGTCTCTATGATGGAGAGAGTGTAGAAGGGTACAATTCAGCAGATGTAGAAGAATTAAAAAAGGAATTTCCGGATGAAGGAATGAGCGGCATTGACCCGCGCTATGTAATTAACCGCATATCATCAACCATTATTCGTAAAGAAGTCCCGTCCATTAATGCACTCGATGTGCTGCGGGCATTAAAAGAAGGATTAGATCAGCATCCATCTATCACCCAAGAGTTAAAAGAGAAATATTTAAACTATATCTCTTTGGCGCGTAAAGAGTTTGATGAAATTGCGAAAAAAGAAGTGCAAAAAGCGTTTGTGTATTCATATGAAGAGTCCGCGAAAACACTCATGGATAATTATTTAGACAATGTAGAAGCTTACTGTAATAAGGTTAAGCTCCGCGATCCTCTAACGGGTGAGGAAATAAATCCAGATGAAAAACTAATGCGTTCGATTGAAGAACAAATCGGTATTTCTGAAAATGCGAAAAAAGCCTTCCGTGAAGAAATCCTGATCCGTATCTCTGCCTATGCAAGAAAAGGCAAGCGTTTTGATTATAATTCGCATGACCGCCTCCGTGAAGCGATTCAGAAGAAGCTATTTGCCGATCTGAAGGATGTTGTAAAAATCACAACCTCCTCTAAAACACCGGATGAACAGCAGCTGAAGAAGATTAATGAGGTAGTGGCCCGTCTAATCGATGAGCATGGCTATAACTCAACGTCAGCTAATGAACTTTTACGATATGTCGGCAGTCTTTTAAACAGATAAAATGAAAGGAAGGGCTGTCCAACAAGTCCCTAAATAAAGGAAGTGGAGAAAACGATTCGTTTTGAGATCATTGCCGAGTATGGCACTATGTTGATTGGAGCGGAAGGCAACGTAGACTCATTTCCACTGCCTCACGTATCAGTAGTTATGATCTGAGTCAGAAAAAAATTTTTTAACGAATGAAGAATGTATTTTTATCAATTAGCAGTGGAAAGTGGGAGTACGGGGCAGGGGAGACCCCGCAGGCGATAATCGCCGAGGAGGCTCCCCGTACCGCCCGCGGAAAGCGAAGTGCCTGGAGCGGAAATCAACATCGAAGTTTAACACACCCATATATTACAATGGAAAATATAAAGGGGCTGTCTAGAAAGATAGTTACTCGACTTTTTAGACAGTCCCTTTTTATTTATATTGGTTGACGGTACATCCTTTTGAGGTGACCATCTATGTACTCGATTGCCGGTTTTATTACAGATAACGGAACTGATGTCTGTAAGAAGGCTGCGTGCTGCACCAGCCTTTTTGTTAATGGACATACGTTCCGCTATAGCCCAAAAAACCACTGTTTTCAAGACCCAATCGGACATACGTTCCGTTATTTAACCAAAATCAACAAAAAATGGCCGGTTTTTCATAAAATAGCGGAACCAATGTCCTAAATTTTTTAAAAACGCCCGATTTGTCACAGATAACGGAACTGATGTCCGTAAGACACTACACTGGTACCGCCACTCTAAATCGGATGTGAGAAACTCTAAAAAATACCTATCATATTCCCCTAATTCTATTAATAGAATTCAAGTAAAATAGAATGGTTTTTATATAACAGGGGGAATTTTAGGTGAAACAACCAATTAAAGCTATTATCTTTTTAATATTTATGCTTACTTTTATTTGCGATATGGGAAGTGTCAGTGCGACAGAAACCACTTCGCATAAAGAAATTCCGATTGCATTAGTAATTGAAGAAGAGGTTCTTAGCTTTAAAAAAGGTTTTTCTTATATTTCAAATAGGACAACCTATGCGCCAATTATAGAGTTCGCCAAAAGTTTAGGAATAAAAGTTACTAATATAACCAATGGGGATATTCTGCTTTTGAAAGATGAAAAGTCGTTGCTCTTTTCACCGGCAAAGCAAACAGTCACATCAGAAGAAGGAGATGCACAGCTTCTTACCTTTTTTAAAAAAGATGAGACCTGGTATGCGCCAGTCCGGTTTGTTGGGGAACACTTTGGCTATCAGGTAGATTCAGTTTTTTCCAATAAGCATCATATTGTACGGTTAATGAATGAATCAAAAATGACCCATGCTGAATATTTTATGAGAAACGATGTAGAACTAGATCAATACTATCAGCAGATTGCTTTCTACTTTAAACCCAAAGTCTATTTAACCTTTGATGACGGACCTGCCTCTGCAATGAATTCCATTCTCGAGACTCTGCAACAGTATGATTCTAAAGCGACTTTTTTTATGATTGAACCGCAAATGAGGAGATATCCAGAGTTAGTTAAGGAAGTCGTGGAAGCGGGACATTACCCTGCTCTTCATAGTGTTTCTCATGATAAATCAAAGCTCTATGGCCCATCTCCACATAACTTTATTAATGAAATGCTACAGACTCAGGAAACATTATATAAGATTGCAGGTCATTATTCGTTTTTAATTAGAGCCCCTTATGGGAGTAAGCCTTACTTAACTGAAGTGCACATGGAAGCATTAGTGGACGAAGGAATGAAACTGTGGGACTGGAATGTCGATCCACAGGATTGGAAGTATGAATCCAAAAAACCGGAACAAATAGTGGAAAACATTAAACTCCAGGTTGAGAAAATCGAAAAAACAGATGATCCAATCGTCATTCTCCTCCATGTTAGACATGGAACAGCCGAAGTTCTCCCGAAGGTTATTGAATACCTTCAAGATAAAGGATATACACTCGCTGCTTATGATCCGAATCATCATATTTCGGTAAATTTCTGGGAAGATGAACGCTTGTAACAATTTGGATTTTGTACCATTAAAAACAGGCTAGACTTTGGTCCAAATGTCAAAATCGTTTGGAAATTATTTTGAATTGCTGCATAGGATAGAGTAATCACTCTTAAAATCGGTCGCCCCAACACCAAAAAGGGGTAGAGTGGTCCATTCTAGACCGTCATGATATCGTATGCAAGTAAGTTGGATCTTGTGTCAATGGAAAATTATATAGGAGGGGAAAATATGTCACATTCAGACAATGGTCAATTCGTTTTGTCACAAGAAGATTGGTCCCTCCATCGGAAAGGGCACGATGATCAGCAACGTCATCAAGAAAAGGTGCAGGAAGCCATTAGGAACAATTTACCGGATCTTATAACTGAAGAGAGCATCATCATGTCCAACGGCCGCGATGTAGTAAAGATTCCGATTCGTTCCTTAGATGAGTATAAAATTAGATATAACTATGATAAAAACAAGCACGTGGGTCAAGGAGATGGGGACAGTCGGGTTGGGGATGTTATCGCAAGGGAGCCATCCAATCAAAAGGGACCTGGCCAAGGCCAGGGGGCAGGCGATCAACCTGGCGAAGATTATTATGAAGCTGAAGTTTCCCTTATGGAACTGGAGGAAGCGTTATTTAGCCAGCTGGAGCTTCCGAATTTAAAACGGAAAGAAAATGACGAGCATGTTGTGGAAAATATTGAGTTTAATGATATCCGAAAAACAGGACTGATGGGAAACATTGATAAAAAACGAACGATGATGACCGCCTTTAAACGAAATGCAATGGCTGGGGAACCTAGTTTTTATCCAATTTACCCAGAGGATTTGAAGTTCAAAACATGGAATGAAGTAAAAAAACCGGATTCAAAGGCAGTTGTACTGGCTATGATGGATACGAGCGGTTCCATGGGAATCTGGGAAAAATATATGGCGCGGAGCTTCTTCTTTTGGATGACACGATTTCTAAGAACCAAATATGAAACGGTTGAGATTGAATTTATTGCACATCACACTGAAGCAAAAGTAGTGAGTGAAGAGGATTTCTTTTCAAAGGGTGAAAGTGGAGGTACTATATGTTCATCAGCTTATAAAAAAGCATTAGAATTAATTGAAGACCACTATTCGCCATTACGCTTCAATATTTATCCTTTTCATTTTTCCGATGGCGACAATTTAACATCAGACAACGCACGCTGTGTAAAGCTTGTTGAAGAGCTCATGGGAAAATCAAATATGTTTGGCTATGGGGAAGTTAATCAGTATAATCGACATTCGACTCTAATGAGTGCATACAAAAACATTCGCCACGAGAAATTCCGGCATTATATTTTAAAACAAAGAGTTGACGTGTTTCATGCGATGCGGACATTCTTTCAAAAGCAGGAAGAGGGTTCAAAGCTGTATGCCTAAAAAATTGTGCCAGTCCTTGCAAAAGGGCTGGCTTTCTTAACGATTAGGAATGCATTGCTAATCTTTTTCGAATTTGAATAAGAGATACGAAATGTTTTGGAAACTGGTAAATAAAATATGAAAGTCTTTCTTAAAAAATTCCGTCTACTGTTGTCATAAATATGGTTTAAGTTTGTACATAAAAGGATATTACACAAATAGGAAAAAATTTTACCTTTCCACCATTTTCTAGTAAAATAGTAATAAATTCGTTTAAATTTTTAAAAAAATCCCCTATATCTTATCGTTAAATGGCTCGTCTTCAACATTTCTTTTTATTTTCAGTAATATAAATAATTATTACGTACATATAATTTTCAAAATTAAGCAGGAATCAGCTATTTTGTTCAAAACCAAAATGATTAAGGAGAAAGTTACATGACACCTAATGATGAAAATCAGGAAGAACGCAATAAGCATAATCATTTGAGCCAATTAGCATCCGTAGGACAGATTGCTGCAGGGATTGCTCATGAAGTGCGAAATCCGCTGACAGCTGTTAAAGGATTTTTACAGCTCCTCCAAAACGAGGACAAACCTGAATATATCGAAATTGCACAATCAGAATTAGACAATGCATTAACCACCCTAAATAATCTTCTGCAGGTATCAAAGCCGGATTTAGAAGATGAAGAGGAACAGCCAATCCATATGGCGGTAGAATTGGAATCTGTCTTGAATTTATTTCAGGATCGGCTATACGATGTCGAATTAATAACGGACATCCAAGATTCCGAGACTGTGGTTTTTGGGAAGAAAAATCAGTTTAAAAAAGCCTTTTTTAATTTGCTTAAAAATGCTTTTGAATCCATAGAGGGGAAAGGGAAGATTTGGGTCAGTCACTTTGCAGCGGAGAAGGAAGTGATTGTGTCCATCCAAGATACAGGTGTTGGTATTCCAAAAGAAAAATTAGCGATATTAGGTACGCCTTTCTTTACGACAAAACATCATGGAACGGGGATGGGTTTAACCCAAGTATTTACTGTGGTATACCAGCATGGAGGAAATATTTCAGTTGAAAGCAAGGAAAATGAGGGTACTAAATTTACTTTGACAATACCCAAAAAGCTGATGACGAATCCAAGGGGTGTGAAGAGGTTGGAACTTGAATTTGAGAAGGATTTTACAATGATCGAATTTTTTAAAAGAAACAGTAAAATATTCGAAGATAGATTGCTAGACCAGGCTATTAATGTAAGAGATAAAATTGATGAAATTTTGGCAATAGGGAATATTGATTTAATTAATAATGCGCAAAAATTAGTTATCCTTGTAATCGAGGAACGTGAACATGAACTCATTACATTTGCAAAACAAGAAGGAAAAGCATGGGCTAAATATTCATTAACCATTGCATTTAAGCTGGAGTGGGTACAGGCAATCCGCAGAACGTTGTGGGACTTTTTATATAATTTTACCGTTCAAAGTGATAATGAACATAATTTAGAAGATTTTTTCACATTAGAGAAGAAAATTAACGAGCTAATGGATCAGTTTTTAAATCACTTTTTCATTAGCTATTCTAAATTTAAAGATGAAGTGTTGCTTGCACAAAGGGAATTAGTTGAAAATTTATCGGTTCCGATTATACCGATTACCCCTTCTATTAGCATTTTGCCTCTGATTGGTGAAATGGATGAGTATAGAATAAAAACAATCGAAGAAAAAGTGCTTGAAGAAATTAGTGAACTTCATATTCAAACAATCATTATGGATCTTTCTGGCGTAGGTTATATGGAATTGGAAGTTATGCAGCACTTGATTAAAATTATTGATGGAATCTCACTAATGGGTTGTAAAACGGTTCTTACTGGCATCCGCCCAGAAATAGTAAAGAATGTTGTTAAATCGGGAATCAGTCTGGAGAAAAAGGCAACAGCCAAAGGTACATTACAATTAGCATTAAGGGATTATCTAGGATTGAAAAAAGAGTAGGAATAATTATCTGCTATTATACTATAAATTATTCGACATAAATGAATAATCGAATGGGATACCAAAGTTATCAAAAGTCATAAAAATAGAGGTAGAGGTAAGACTGTAAAACAGTGCTTACCTCTATTTCATTTAACTCATGATAAAATAGATTGTGAAAAGCGGAAAATTAATTTCCATGAAACTGTGAGCATGATAAGATTAAATATAGACATTTTCACGGTTTGCCCCGGTTTCCCTCACATTATCTACCTTTTTTCTTATATTTATAAAAATTAAAAACTATTATGAACGGGAGAGTATTGGATGGAACCAGAGTATTTAACGATACACCAGCATAAAAAAAGTAAAAAAATCAAAATAATTAATAGAGTAATTTTCGTTATATTGGGAGCCATTTTAGTATCTGTGGGACTTGAAATATTTCTTGTGCCAAACAAAATCATTGACGGCGGAATTGTGGGCGTATCGATTATTGTTTCTCACCTGACCGGAATTAAACTAGGGATTTTGCTATTTATATTAAATCTTCCTTTTTTCTTTTTGGGGTATAAGCAAATCGGTAAAACATTTGCTCTTACCACCCTCGGAGGCATTACGGTCCTTTCTATTGTCACAACTATTCTTCACCCAGTTCCGGTTTTAACAGAGGATCTTTTATTGGCATCGGTATTTGGCGGGATGATCTTAGGCGTCGGTGTGGGAATGGTTATTCGGAACAGTGGATCACTGGATGGGACGGAGATTTTGGCGATTCTTTTTAATAAAAAGACTCCTTTTTCAGTCGGTGAAGTCGTGATGTTTTTCAATATTTTTATTCTGGGGAGTGCTGGTTTTGTTTTCGGCTGGAATCGGGCCATGTATTCATTAATTGCTTATTTTATTGCTTATAAAATGATTGATATTACGATCGAGGGGTTTGAATCGTCAAAGTCTGTCTGGATTATTAGTGACCAGCATAAAGAAATTGCAGATGCCCTTAATGATCGTTTAGGAAGAGGGGTCACCTATTTAAATGGAGAGGGTGCCTATTCTGGAGATTTTAAAAAAGTGATTTTTTGTGTTATTACTCGTCTAGAAGAGGCAAAACTAAAAAGTATCGTCGAGGATATCGATCCTAGTGCTTTTTTAGCAGTGGGAGACATCCATGATGTAAAAGGCGGAAGGTTTAAAAAGCGTGATATCCATTAAATTGGAAATGACATACTCTTGATTTTCTTAGGTGAATTTAATACAATATTCATTTGTAAGAAAAGTGTATCAATGCCCATGTACATTTATATCTTGCAAATATAAAGTAATAGGTGGTTGATGAAAAATGGCAGAAGGAAAACAATACAGAGTATTGCTGTACTACATGTATGTACCAATTGATAATCCAGAGGAATTTGCGAAAAATCATTTAAAATTCTGTAAAGAACTTGGCTTAAAAGGCAGAATTTTAGTAGCGCACGAAGGGATCAATGGTACTGTATCTGGTACGATTGAACAAACTAATAAATATATGGAGACGATGAAACAAGATCCTCGTTTTGCAGACATTGTTTTCAAAATTGATGAATCAGATGGACATGCCTTCAAGAAAATGCATGTGCGTCCAAGACCGGAGCTTGTTACTCTTCGTCTAGAAGATGATATTAATCCGAACGAATTAACTGGGGATTATCTTAGCCCTAAAGAATTTTATAAAAGAATGCAAGAAGAAAATGTTATTGTGCTGGATGCACGTAATACGTATGAATATGATTTAGGTCACTTTAGAGGTGCTATCAGACCTGATGTTGAAACGTTCCGCGATCTTCCGCAATGGGTTCGTGAAAATAAACACCTGCTTGAGGGCAAGAAAATTCTAACCTACTGTACAGGCGGAATCCGCTGTGAAAAATTCTCAGGCTGGCTGAAAAAAGAAGGCTTTGAGGAAGTAGGACAACTCCATGGCGGTATTGTAACCTATGGTCAAGACCCAGAGGTACAAGGCGAGCTTTGGGATGGTTCATTGTATGTATTTGATGAAAGAATTTCGGTTCCGGTTAACCGCAAAGAACATGTTGTGGTCGGCCGTGAATATTTTACTGGCGAACCATGTGAACGCTATGCTAATTGCGCAAACCCAGAGTGTAACAAACAACTTCTGATGTCTGAAGATAGTGAGCATAAATATATGCGTTCTTGTTCCCATGAATGCCGTGTGCACCCAAGAAACCGCTATGTAGTGGAACATCAGATGACACAAGAACAAATTAATGAACGTCTTGCAAAGATTGAAGAAGAAAAAGTGAAACAGGAAGCTTAAATAAGTGTGGCCCACCTTTTCTAAGGTGGGCTTTGATATTATATTTTAAGCTGATTATCCAAAAATCAACAAAAGCAAAAATATTTACATTTTAATTATATTAATATAATATTATTGTGTATTGTTATATCCGCTTAATCTTTTATAAAGAACGGGGGACCCAATGTTAGCGTTTATACGCTTTGGGGTGAATTCTTTTATGAAGGGGCTGCATGTTTCCTTTAGCCCTAACCCGACAGCTAACCTCGTCAGCGTCTAAAAGGGAACAGCTGGAATATTGTTTCGTAAGGCAAGGCACAGCGGTGTCTTTTTTTACTGGGAAAAACAATGTTCTTTCCCTTTCCTGGACTTATGTTTTGAACAGCATAGATATTTACAGAAGGTGAGGGAAACTGATGAAAAAAATTAGTTTAGCTGGCCAGATCTTTATCGGCCTTTTATTTGGGATTATTGTAGGCGGAATCTTTTACGGAAATCCAGAGGTCGCTTCATACCTGCAGCCGATTGGAGATACATTTTTACGTCTGATTAAAATGATTGTTATACCAATCGTAGTTGCCAGTATAATCGTTGCAGTTGCTGGTGTTGGAGATATAAAGCAGTTAGGTAAAATTGGCGGTAAAACAATACTTTATTTTGAAATCATAACAACCATTGCCATTATTGTTGGGATTGCTTCTGCGAATATTTTCCAGCCTGGTGCTGGTGTAAATATGAATCAGTTGGAAACTACCGATATAAACAGTTATGTCGATACAGCTGAGTCACAGGAAAGCAAAACTTTGGTTGATAAATTAGTTCAGATTGTTCCCACTAATCCGATTGCAGCTATTGCAGAAGGAGATATGCTTGCGATCATTTTCTTCTCTCTCATGTTTGGATTAGGAATTGCAGCAATCGGTGAAAAAGGGAAACCTGTGTTAGCTTTTTTCCAAGGAACCGCTGATGCGATGTTCTATATAACAAACCTAATTATGAAATTGGCTCCATTTGGTGTATTTGCCTTAATTGGAGTTACTGTTTCAAAATTTGGACTAGCATCCCTCATTCCACTTGGAAAATTAGTGTTGACTGTGTATGGAACAATGATTTTCTTCGTATTTGCAGTCTTAGGCATCGTTTCTAAAATGGCTGGATTCGGTATTTTTAAATTAATTAAGTTATTAAAAGACGAATTGATACTAGCTTTTTCAACAGCAAGTTCAGAAGCTGTGCTTCCAAAGATCATGGAAAAAATGGAAAAAGCGGGTTGTCCAAAGCACATTACTTCATTTGTCATTCCGACCGGTTATTCTTTTAACCTAGATGGATCTACGTTATATCAAGCATTAGCCGCTATCTTTATTGCACAAATGTATGGAATTGATATGAGTATTGCAGATCAAATTTCTTTAATGCTGGTATTAATGGTCACTTCAAAAGGAATTGCAGGTGTTCCTGGAGTTTCATTCGTCGTTCTGCTAGCAACATTGGGAACAGTTGGGTTACCGCTTGAAGGTCTTGCCTTTATCGCGGGAATTGACCGAATCCTCGATATGGGCAGAACAGCTGTGAACGTAGTCGGAAATTCCCTGGCAGCGATTGTGATTTCAAAATGGGAAGGCGTTTTTAAACCGAAGCAAGATAAATCTGTAATGGAACAGGCATCTTAGCAAAGAAAATTAGTCAGGATTAGAAAGTTTCTAATCCTGACTTTAATAATTTGTCACATATAACTGAACCAATGTCCGTAAGATTCCGGCAGTAGCTAACCCCTTTGTATAGGACATACGTTCCGCTATTTCTTAAAAAACCTCAGTTTTTAAAACATATAGGACATACGTTCCGTTATTCACCAAAATTTTTTAAAAAATCGCATGTTTTTGCCATAATAGCGGATCCAGTGTCCGGATAATTTTAGAAATCCGCTATTTTTAATAAAATAACGGAACTAATGTCCGTAAAGAAAAATTGGCCAGTGTTTTTGGTGAAACGCAAGAGGAGCTAGCCCAAATCGGAAAATCTGCATCCAGTGCACTTCTTTAACTTTAAGGATTCTGCCCATATCAGAATGGTGAACCTTACTATATTTCAAAATTCACACCAACTAAGGACGAGGCTGAAAACACCCTGGTTCTTATTTATGAATAAATTGGTTAATTGTTTGACTGAGATTTTGTTGACTGTGAATGTCGGCTTCTGCTTCATTTTTTAATTCTAAAGCTTCTGGGTCGAATGGACGATTTTTCTTTTTGAATATGATATCTGCAATGACAGCAAATGAAATTAAACCACCCGACAGGATTATAATTGCCAGCCACAATGGCATAATTGCCACCTCCTAATCAAAAATCGCTCTAATACAATATATCAGCTTATTATTATTTTACCACAAAAAGACATAATTATCAGAAAACTGATGTAAAAAGTGCCTGATCCCCTTTGCGGTAATGCGAAGCTCAGGGAGTCAGGTACCTTTTTTAATTTCTAGTTAAAAGAAAATGCGTCTTTAATTCGCTTTGCTGCTTCCTGCAGCCGCGCTTCAGATGTCAACAGACCGGCACGGACATAGCCTTCTCCATGTGTCCCAAAGCCTATGCCAGGTGCAACCGCGACATGGGCTTTTTCTAATAGAATATCTGAAAAAGCTTGGGAGGTTTGTCCTTCGGGAACCTTTAGCCAGGCAAAAAAGGAGCCTGGAGGCGCTTGTACTTGCCAGCCAATATCATGCAAGGATGAAATAAAAGCATTACGTCTTGATTCGTATGTTGCACGAAGTTCATCTACACAAGCTTGAGACTCTAATAAAGCGGCTGCCGCTGCTTCCTGAACGGCACCAAAAAGACTGACATACATATGATCTTGATATAGTTCAATCGCTTTAATGACACTTTTGTTTCCTACGGCAAAACCAACACGCCAACCAGCCATATTATACGTTTTTGACAATGTATAAATCTCAATTCCTACTTCTTTAGCGCCATCTGTTTGTAAAAAGCTAGGAGGCTTCACTCCGTCATATCCGACTGCTCCATAGGCAAAATCATGGACAACACAAACATTGTGCTGTTCAGCCCAGTCCACAGTTTTTTCAAAAAAGCCAGAAGTGGCAACAGCACCTGTTGGATTGTTCGGATAGTTTAAAAACATAAGTTTGGCCAGTTTACTCACCGATTCCGGTATATCTTCATAAACAGGCAAAAAGCTGTTTTCCTCTACAAGAGGCATTGTATACATTTTAGTCCGTGCCAGCGTGATTCCAGACCAATAGTCAGGATACCCCGGATCTGGCACTAACACAGTATCACCAGGATTACAGAGGCAGGATGGCAGTTCAACCAGACCAGCTTTGCCGCCAAATAACACCGCAACCTCAGTAGCAGGATCAATTTTAACTCCATATTCTCTTTCATAAAAGGCTGCCGCAGCTTCTTTTAAAAACATATGGCCACGGAAGGGTGAATATTTATGATGGATAGGATTACTTGCTGCCTTCTGTAAGGCTTCCACAATATGTGGCGGGGTGGGAAGGTCTGGATTCCCCTGACCTAAATTGATGACATCATGACCTTGTGCAGTCAGACGTCCGACCTTTTCAACAAGCGCAGCAAAAAATTGCTTCGGTAATGCATTTAAGATTTCTGAAGAAGGATAATGTACCAATGAAAACACCTCGAATATATTTATAAATTTCACAAAAGAAATACTTTTCAATTTCTAGTTACAAATGGTATAACGGAAAAAGCAAACTGTAAAGAGGCACTCATCATGTAAAAGGAGGACAAGATTATGAAAATCGGTT
Source organism: Bacillus oleivorans (assembly GCF_900207585.1). Taxonomy (GTDB): domain Bacteria; phylum Bacillota; class Bacilli; order Bacillales; family JC228; genus Bacillus_BF; species Bacillus_BF oleivorans. Next base: position 257,580 of record NZ_OAOP01000003.1, read on the forward strand.
GTATTCAAATGGATATCGCGTATGGAAAGCCTGAGATAAATTTTTCTAAAGTCGAGCAATGGGTTCGAAAAGGAGCAGAAGATGGGCATGAAGTTCTGCTTCTTCCAGAGCTTTGGAACACCGGATACGATTTAACCAGGCTAGATGAAATAGCTGATAAAGAAGCTCAAAAATCGATTGAATTTTTAAAGGGGCTAGCAAAAAATTCGAACATCCATCTTGTAGCTGGTTCAGTTGCCAACCAGACGGAGGAAGGTGTTAAAAATACACTTTTGGTTATCAATAAAGATGGAGAGTTAGTCAAATTATACAGTAAGCTCCACCTTTTTAAACTAATGGATGAACACTTGCATTTAACAGCAGGGACAGAGGATGGGCATTTTCAATTAGAAGGATTGCCTGGTGCAGCTTTTATTTGCTATGATATTCGCTTCCCGGAATGGATTCGCAAACATGTCGTGGAAGGAGCTCAAGTGCTGTTTGTGGTTGCGGAATGGCCACTCCCGCGAATACAGCATTGGAAAAACCTTTTAATAGCCAGGGCGATTGAAAATCAGGCTTATGTGATAGCATGTAATCGGGTGGGAGCTGACCCGGCAAATACGTTTGGCGGCCATTCTCTTATTATAAATCCTTGGGGTGAGATATTAGCGGAAGGCGGAACGGAAGAGGAAATTGTTTCAGCTACCGTTGATTTTTCAGCAATAGCAGATATTAGAAAACGGATTCCCATTTTCGAAGACAGAAGACCAGACTTCTACTAGAACCATTGACAATTATTGTATTTTCTTGGTATGATGCTATAGCAAGTAAATATAAATAGTGAATAGAAATTTCTCTTATCAAGAGCAGGCTGAGGGAATTGGCCCGATGAAGCCCAGCAACCGACCGTAATACCGTTGTGAGACGGGGCGAAGATTTTCGCCGGATTCAAGCAGATCCGCAAGGCACGGTGCTAAATCCAACAAAAAGGTTTATACCTTTTTGAAAGATAAGAGGTGAGAAGACAATCATTCTAGCCTCTTTCTTGTGAGAAAGGGGCTTTTTATATTCCTTGAAACAAAGGAGTAAAGATAAGCTCCTTGCCTCTTATGAAGTTCAGACAAAGGAGTGGGGACTCACCATGAATATCCAACCAACATTCTCCCAATCAGTAGAATGGAAAGACAATTATATTCAGCTTTTGAACCAACAGGCTCTGCCGGAACGAACTGAATATTTAAAACTTACATCTATTGAGGAAGTGTACGATAGTATCGTGACTTTAAAAGTAACAGAGGAGCGAGACATCAGGGTGACCGCAGCATTTGGCTTAGCCTTAGCAGCACTCGCCTATCCAGCTTGTGATTTAGAGGAATGGAGAGCACAGTTAAAAGCAGACCGGGATTACTTGGAAAAATCCAATCCAACTGTGAATAAACTGTCATCATGCCTTGACAGGATGATGCAATCTATTACTGATGCAAAAACCATAAATGAAGCCAAAACAGACCTGATCCATGAAGCCATTAAAATTCAAATTCAAGAGGAAAATGAGTAGGCAAACAATAAACCAGGCTGACCTAGCCGGCCAGCCTGGTTTCAAGAATTATTGTACGAGCGGGAAGCCAAATCCAGAGGCAATGTCATCTCCAGACGCTGCATGTAACCCGCCATTCACATCGTTTGCACGGGCACGGTTTTGCAGTTCACTGCGAAGCTGTACATTGGAAAGGCTAGGATTCTCTGCCCAGATTTTTGCAGCTAAGCCGGAAATGTGAGGTGTTGCCATGGAGGTTCCGCTGATTGTGTAATAACTTCCATCTTTCCAGGTTGACTCAATCGCTCTTCCTGGTGCAGATACCTCAACATCCCCTTCTTCAATCACATAATCTCCGGCACCGCCCGATACTCCTCTAGAGGAGAAGTCAGCGACACGGAAATTGCCGTTTTCTTGAACATTTTCAAGAGCAGCGACAGCAACAGCATTTGCGAGAGCTCCAGGGTAACCAATCGTACCTGGATTAGGTCCATCATTACCAGCTGCGGCCACAACTAGTGCCCCGTTATTTACGGCATAGGTCACGGCATCGGCAATAAGGTCACTTTTTGTACTGGAGCCGAGAGACATAGAAATCACTACATTCACGCCAAGGCGGTTTCCTTCATCTGCTGCATGCATGATGGCATTAGCGATGTCATCAGAATAACCAAAGCCGCTGTTGCCAAGCACTTTATAAGCCCATAGCTTTGCGTTCGGTGCTACACCATAGATGCCTTGACCATCTGCCCCGCCATTCGCTAAAACGGTTCCGGCTACATGAGTGCCATGACCGTTTTTATCTTCACAGGCACCATTGATAAGAGGTGAGCGATTTTGACTAAAGTCTTTACATTGTTCAGCATTTTGGGTTAGGTCTACGTGTGCAGTATAAGCACCCGTATCCAGAACCGCTACACGAATATTATCGCCGCCGCTTGTAGCGCTAAGATTGGGATCTGCATAGATTGCCTGCATTCCCCAAGGCGTTTGATCAGAAGGGGTTGCTGTTCGGGTTGCCTCTGCATTGACTTTTTCTAAATAAACTTTATCCACTAATGAAACTTCAAGATTTTTATTATTTTTTAAGGCTTCGAACTGACTTTCATTAACGTTGGTTGTAAAACCTTTTTTACCGAAATCCCAGCGCACACCGTATGCTTTTTGAAGATCTGCTTTATTTTGGCTGTTTTTTGGCTCAATTAAGACCCGGAGATCCTTAGCCCCGCCATTATCAGCTGGAACAACCGCAAATGCACTAGAAGTAAAGCAAGAAACTAGAAGAATAATAGAGAAGAGTAACCCGATTAATCTTTTCACAATATCAACTCCTAAAAATAGTAAGTGTGAATCGAATCCAAAGAGCTTGTTTAATAGAAGAGCATTTTTTGAGTAGATTTTCTTATGTACGAAGAAGAAGGGCTGCGGACGGAAGGAATACCGAAGAAGATAATCACCTCCATTTTTCTGAAAGTTCAAAATCATCGTACCACGAGTGGGTGGTTCCTTGTATTGGGAAAATGGGGGCATTTTCTTAAGGATATCCTTTAAAAAATAGGGCTGTTTTCCCAAGTCAATAGTGGCATACTTACCCAATTTATTGCTAGTTCGATAGATTTCTTTATTGGGAAAGTTTGCAGATGGAATAGGATGTTAAAGGCAGGAAATTACTCTCATTTGAACAATACCAAGTTTGAGGGAACCTTGATGCATTGGATGTGTAGGGCCTTTCAGAAAAGATGAGAGGGGTTATCTGCACGCTCTTCATTAGCTTCCGATTCAAGTTTCTGGGCGAATTATAATAGGAAGTATGCTTATATGGGAGGAACTTCAATGGCAACTCCTCTTGTTGCCGGATCTGTTGCCTTGCTTAGAGAGCATTTTATGGAAAACCGCGGTGTAACTCCAAAACCATCCTTATTTGCAGGAGCAAGTGATATAGGTGTAAGCTACTATGACCAAGGGTTGAGGCCGGGTCGCTCTAAATAAAGCGTTAAATGTAGGGTATGTGAATGAAACACAATCCCTTTCAACCGGTCAGACCGTTCGCAATAGTTTTACTGCTGATGGCAGAGATCAGTTAAAAATATCTTTAGTGTGGACCGCTTATCTATGAAATCCTTCAGCCACTTACTCTCTTGTTAATGACTTAGATTTGGCAGTGACCTCACCAAGCGGTCAAACTTATATCGGTAATGACTTTTCCTACCCATACATAACAATTGGGGTGGCGTTAATAATGTAGAAAATGTATTTATCGATGTTTCAGAAAGCGGAACCTACACCATCGAGGTTCAGGCTTATAATGTCCCATCATGGAGTCAGGATTTCTCTATTGCTGTTTTAAACTAAATTCCTATCTATTAACCTATAAAATTATGATCAACCCTACGACAATTAAGTGAAAAAAGACCTATGTACTGTCAAAAAAATGAGCACAAGTAACTATCTGATTTTTCAGACTAATTGGAATATGTAGGATATAATGAATTATACACTATGTAGTGGGGTTGATCACATGAAAATAGGGGAGAGAATCCGCTTTTACAGACTGCAGCAAAATAAAACCCAAGAAGAACTGGCAAGTGGGATTATTTCGGTATCTTATTTATCGAAAATAGAAAACAACCAAAGTCTGCCTAGTGTAGAAGTTCTTACATTGCTTTGTAATCGATTAAATATTTCATTGAATGATGAAGGAGAGCCCAATGTTCTTGATAGACTAAAAGACTGGTATAAATTGATTATTAATCGGGACACCGACCTCGCAGCTAAAGAGTATGAAGAGATGAAGGGAATCATGAATCAAAAGGACTCAACGGGTTTGCTCTATTTTATGATGTTTGAGCTTCGCTTTCATTTGCTGAATCGTAATATAAGTCTGGCTAATCAGCAAATCGAGCGATTACAAGAATACACGACTTTGTTCTCAGGGGATTTGCTTTACTATTTTTTAAAATTTCAAGGATTATCTGCATATTTGCAAAATCAGTTTTCTGAGGCATATGAAAAATATAAAAAGGCAGAAACCTTATTAGCCAGCAATGTATTTGAAAAATGGGAAGAAGCAGATCTATACTATTCGATTGCTTTAACAAGCAGCCGATTGTGGAAAGTCAGTATATGTTTGCGTTATACCAATCAGGCTCTAGGAATCTACCAAGCCATATATGATTATAAACGAAGTGCAGAGTGTCAGGTACTTCTTGGGATATCGTTCCAGCGAAGCGGGGAATGGAAAAAGGCTGAAGAAAGTTTGCTGTTAACAAGTAAAATTGCCGATTCCCTGCATGATGTTAATCTAAAAGGGATGGTTCACCATAACTTAGGCTATTTATTTTCCTTACAGGAAAAATCTGATCTGGCAATCGAACATTATACGAAGAGTATTGAATACAGAAATCAAGGTGATTACGCAAGGAAATTACATACTATGTTCTCTTTAGTCATGGAGTATTACAAGGTAAAAGATTTTGAAAGGGCGCTTGAGTGGGTAAGTCAGGCATTTGATATTTTGGACAGCCAGGATCAAAAATTAACTGAATATGAGTACCATTTTAAAACGTATTATTATCTGCTAAATCAGTCTCGATCCGAAGAGTTTGAAAGCTTCATGAAAGATAAAGTGATCCCTTATTTTGCGGAACATAAGATGTACGAATATTTGGCTACATATGCAGAAATATTGGCTACATATTATGAGAACGCCTATCGCTATAAGCTTTCGTCTCAATATTTCAGGGTATCTAATGATGCCCTTAGAAATATATATAAACTTGTGTAAAGGGGTAGATGAGTATGAAAAAATGGTTTGCAGGCTTCGCATTGGCAGTTGCTTTAATCACAATTGCTTTTGCAGGTGGTCAGGTTTTTGCTGATCAGGCAGATCATCCAGATCCAACTGGCTTACCAGTTACAGCAACTCTGTAAAGATCCTCACTAATATGAGACGAGAAAAATCTCCATTCGTTACAGCGAAATGGAGATTTTTTTTTGAGTAAAAATATTACAGAAATATTTCAATATGACCGTTACATGTTAAATACGGTTTTGTATAATAAATGAAAGGGAGCTTGTAATGTGTTTCATTTTCGCATTGACAAGAAATGGGGGAATCATATGGATTGGTGGATATTTATTGTGAGCTATCTTTGCGGGTCAATTCCGTTTGCACTTATTATCGGCAAAACCTTTTATCGAATTGATATACGTGAACATGGAAGCGGAAATTTAGGGGCGACCAATGCTTTTGCTACGCTTGGTCCAAAAGCAGGAATTGCAGTTTTTTTAGGGGATTTTCTTAAAGGTTTTCTGCCTGTAATAGCTTGTGTTTACTATGGACTTGAGGTTTCCCCATTACTTGTAGGGATGGTAGCAGTTGCAGGTCATTGTTTTCCAATCTTTGCAGGTTTTCGCGGAGGGAAAGCTGTTGCTACTTCTGCAGGTGTATTATTAGCCTATAATCCATTGATGCTTTTCGTTGCCGTGGTTGTATTTTTCGGAATGATATGGATGACTAAATACGTTGTTTTTGGCTCGCTCACCAGTTGTTTGGCTATGGTTATCTATTCATTCGTGGATTTTAATCAGCTGAATCTCATCGTATTTAGCTTATTATTTTTTGTAATGATCTATTTGCACCGGTCGAATATCCGTAATTTGTATCATAAAACAGAACCCACAATTTATGAGGGAAAACGGGTTGTATAAGAAGAGGCCTTCCCCCAAAACAGCCAATACGGCGGCTGTCGAAGGGTGGCCTCTTTTATTTTAAAAGATCAGAAAGTATAAACTCTGAACTTTAATGAAGGTGCGCTTGCGCTTTTCTTATTGCATCATGTTTTGGTTTGTGGATGGTGCGTAGGCATGAATCATATAGTTTGTATCTTCCATGCTTAATTGGGGTACTTGATAATATTGATGCTTATTTTGGTACAGGAATAACTCATAGCCCAATTCAATATAGTTAGGTAGGCTATCGGATAATACACGGCGCAAAACCGGGTTAGTCGATTCTAACGCAGCCATTGTCACCCCAGAACAAATTGCTTTAACAGCTGCCATCATTTGCCCTGAAACCCATGCATCATTAATCTCGGACGCCGACTGAATCGGCTTTTTAGGCTGAGCCTGTTTTAGTCCGTAAATTACATCATGGTTTTGTTTCATCATATAGGTAGTAGCCTGTTTAGATGGCTTTTGTCCTGTTGAGAGTGTTTCAACCAGTCGGTTATATTGGTCTGTCATAAATGTGTATTGTCTGTTTAAAATATCAGTTAACTCAGGGTCCTTTACATATTGACGGAACAACATATATTGATCTAATGTGCCAACTAGACAAGATAGAACCTCATGGGCATCGAAAATTTCATGTCCCCCATGATTTTGCTGGAATCCCACCTGATTAGAACTATGAAGATTTCCTAAGTTTTGGCCTTGATTCATATTCTGTTGATTCATGGATTGTTGCTCCATTCGTATCCTACCCCCTCTAAGCATTTGGATAGAAAAAACTATCCACGCTATAGTATTTGAAAGTATTCCGTAATCATTCAAATATAAAAAGGTTTTAGTGGGAAAATTTGTTGAGCGGGAAAGTTTACGAATGGTATTTTCAGTCCAAAAAAACAGTTCCCGATGCCCAATTCTCTAATCAAACATTCAACCAAACCCATTCACTCTACCATCCCATGAATGTGTCTGAAGTTCATGCATACAATGTACAAGGACAAGGTAGGAGGCTTTCTTAATGAATATCATTCACTTTATTGCAATGGGGATCAGTTTGGTAGCTATAGTTGGACCTTTCAATATTGAATTAATCAATCGGGGAATTAAAGGTGGCATTTATCCAGCTTTGTGTATGGGAATGGGAGGGATAATCGCGAATATTTTCTGTTTACTCATCATTTATTCAGGGTTTTCATCATGGATGCAAAATCAGGTGACAGAAATTCTTTTTTTTACAGTAGGTGCGATCCTTCTTTTGTTTTTAGGGTTTATGAGTTTGAATCCCGGGTTACCGAATTCCCAATCATCGCCTGCATTAGTATCATCCTTTACAGCAGGTTTCCTTTTAGTATTTGCCAACCCCATCAATTTTATGGCATGGTATAGCACATTTTCACAAGCTTCTAATTCCTTATTTGTTGAAAATCCTCCTTCTGCTATTTTCATTTATTGTTTTTTTATAATTGCTGGCGGCATTCTTTGGATGATTAATTTAACATTGGCGGTTTATTTTATTCGCGAAAAAATGAATATCCGTCATAGGAAGCTGTTTAGCTTTATCGCTGGCATTATGCTCTTATGGTTCTCTTCTGAGTATTTGCGCCGAATTGCCGAAATGACATGGAATTGGTAAGTCAAAAAAATATTGCAATGAAAAGGATTTTATCGATTATACTAAACAAAATGATGTACGGTACGTACAGGAATATTTACCAATCACAAAAGTCTTGCGGATTGTTTGGGTTGGGAACAAAGTAATTGAAGGATACTGGAGAATCAATCAAGGTCACGAGTTTTTAACGAATGTTTCTCAAGGAGGACTCATTTCATACGATCATATCCCAGTTGAGGCAATACAGCTTGTGGAAAAAGTCGCTGCGACGCTTGGTATCGATCATGCAGGTTTTGATATTGCCCAAGTAGGTGATAAACTGTACTTTTTTGAACTCAATGTCATGTTTGGAAATCAAGGAATCAGAATAAACAATATACAGATACAATTCTAGAGTATTTATATGGATATGCCCCTTTTATTGTTCCGGCGTAAAGGGGCAGTTAGAAAAAGTTCAACTCTCCGCTGTTTAGGTGAAGATTTGGATCTTTTTTATTTTAATCCTTCATTATCAGCACTAATCCCTCTATTTGAACGACTTCATGTATATGAATATAAGAAAGAAGCACCCTATTTACTGACGTTTCCATTAGAATCATACGTTAACTTTGAACACTTCGGGTGAAAATAATGAACATTTTTGTTGACTTATTTGTTATAAGATAACATAATAAAGGTGGTAATTGAACAAAGTTAACATTTAAGAGGTGATGGAATGCAGCCATCAGTACGAAGAGATTGGGTTTTAAAAAAAGTTCAAGACGAAGGAAAGGTTGAAATTGAACAACTTTCTGAAGAATTGAACGTTTCTCCTATGACAATTAGAAGAGACCTGGCCCAATTAGAAGAAGAAGGACACGTCATCCGTGTTCATGGTGGAGCTGTTTTACCTAAACCGCTTATTACTGAAACCCCTTTCTTAACAAAGGAAAGCATAAGAATCAAACAAAAAAGAGACATAGCGAAAAAAGCCGTTTCTTTAGTTAAAGAGGGGCAGACCATCATTTTAGATTCTGGGACAACCACTTTAGAGATTGCCCGACTGCTTAAAGAACGCAATCATTTAACGGTTATAACGAATGACATTAAAATCGCGGCAGAGCTAGTTGAAAGCGAACTCAAAGTTATTGTGTCCGGAGGAGAATTGCAAAATGGTGTTGGTGCCCTATACGGGCCGCAAACACATCACTTTTTACAAGATATTCACGTTGATCTGTTTTTTCTTGGAGCTCATGCCATCGATATAAAAGCAGGAATTACTTCACCTACTCTTGAGAAATCACTCATTAAAAAGTTGATGATTCAAGCAGCAGAAGTTACGTGGCTTGTAGCAGATTCCAGTAAAATCGATCAAAAAGCATTTTCAAAAGTATGTGATTTAAATGTTTTAACAGGTTTTATTACGGATGACGATATCCCCGAAGATACAAAAACTACACTCTCTCAGTATTTGGAGATATTGTAGGCAAAAGAGGTGGACAGCATGAAAGTCGGTGTAGTAGCTGATGACTTAACAGGTGCAAATGCTACGGGAGTCCGTTTAAGTAAACAAGGCTTTACCGCTGCAACCGTTGTGTATAACGATAAGATTCCCGAATCTGGGGAACTCGATGCAGTTTGCATAGATACTGATTCAAGGTACGCACCTGATGAAGTAGTCGTAAGACGTGTGAAAAAAGCAATGGAAAGCTTTCGTGAATGGGATGCCAAAGTAATTTGCAAACGGATAGACAGTACGATCCGCGGAAAAATTGGTCTTGAAATCGATACAATGTTAGATGAATTAGGTCCAGACAGTATTGCTATTGTTGTAGCTTCCTTCCCTGATTCTGGAAGGGTTACATCGGGAGGATATTTGTTAGTCGATGGAATCCCTGTACAGGCAACAGATGTTGCTAAGGATCCCATTACGCCTATTACATCATCCTATATTCCTGCTGTGATTACAGAGCGCAGTAAAAATTCAATTAGCCATATTGGGCTAGAAAAAGTGTTAGATGGTGTTTCAACCCTAACCGAAGCAATTACAAGTGAGATTGCAAAAGGAAATCGAATTATAGTTGTAGATGCAGTTACAGATGAAGAAATTGACACGATTGCAGAAGCAATGGCTGTCATTCAGGAAGTGCAAATGGTTCCTTGTGATCCAGGACCGCTGACAGCAGCATACTCAAAAGCATTTTTACATCAATTTGTTGAGTCAAACAAAGTAATCGTAACGGTCGGAAGTGTAACCTCTTTAACTGGAAGACAGCTCCGGTATTTGAAGGATAAAACGAATTCAAATCCGGTATATGTCTCAGCAGAAAAGCTGGCAACTCTAGAAGCCAGCTGGGACGAAGAGGTCAGCCGTGCAACTAAGGAAGCACTTGAAAGAATCCATGAAGATGATGTGTTAATCATCACCACTCATACTGAAGGCAATAGCATTTTAAACCTTAAGCACATTGCCGACCAACAAAAAACAACACAGGATGCACTTGCAAAACGAATCACCGATGGCTTGGCTAAAATCACAAGGCTAGTGATGGAGCAAACTAACTATCCGATTCAAGGATGCTTTACAAGCGGCGGAGATGTTACCGCATCGTTATGTGCTTTTAGTAAAGCCTCTGGAATTAAATTAGAAGATGAAGTTCTTCCTCTTGCCGCTTATGGAAAATTAATTGGCGGTCATTTTCCAGGGCTGCCGATTGTAACAAAGGGCGGCATGGTTGGGGATAAAACCTCCATTTATGCAAGTGTAAAATTTTTAAAGACTAAAAACGCCAAAAGGAGTGCTGCAAAATGACAACTGAAAGAGCGATCATTGCGATTCCAATGGGAGACCCAGCAGGAATTGGACCCGAAATTACAGCAAAATCATTAACGAAAAAAGAAATTTATGACATGTGCAAACCGGTTGTAATCGGGGATTCAAGAGTTTTTGCGAAAGCCATTGACATTGTCGAAGCTGACTTAAAAATAAATGTCATCAGCAAGCCTGAAGAAGGTAAGTATGAGTATGGCACAGTTGATTTAATCGACTTAGACAATATCAACATCGAAGAACTTGAATATGGTGTGGTTCAAGCCCAATGCGGAAAAGCTGCATTCGAATATATCAAAACTTCTGTTGACCTTGCTAAAGCTGGAGAAGTAAAAGCATTAGCTACAACTCCAATTAACAAAGAGTCACTAAAAGCTGCAGGCGTCCCATACATCGGTCATACCGAAATGCTTGAAGATTTAACGAATACAAAAGATCCGCTTACTATGTTTGAAGTTAGAGGGATGAGAATCTTTTTCTTAACTCGTCATTTATCTCTAAAAGATGCAATTGCACAAATGACAAAAGAAAGGGTTCATGATTATCTAATTCGTTGTGACAAAGCTCTACAACGCTTAGGTATTGAAAATCGCAAAATTGCTGTGGCGGGACTTAACCCACACAGCGGCGAACGCGGATTATTTGGCCGTGAAGAAGTTGATGAAATCGGACCTGGTATTGAAGCTGGAAAAGCTGATGGTATTGACGCATATGGTCCAGTACCAGCAGACTCAGTCTTCTTCCAGGCTCTAAATGGCAAATATGATGCAGTATTATCCTTATATCATGACCAAGGACACATCGCTGCGAAAATGACAGATTTCCACAGAACGATTTCGATTACAAATGGTCTTCCATTCCTAAGAACTTCTGTTGACCATGGAACTGCTTTTGATATTGCTGGTAAAAATATTGCAGCAAGCACAAGCATGGAAGAGTGTATCAAATTGGCTGCACAATATGCACCAAGATTCACTGCTGAAACAATGGAGTAATTTTTAATTTAGGTTGTTCTGCTGAGGATAGATTCCTATCCTCAGCATCCCAATAACAAAAAATGTAAGCCGTTTCAAGAAAGCGGAGGCGCCGGATCAGGGACGTCCAATAGGCCTTGGGTGCTGGAGCTAGACGACAACGAAAGGGGAATTTTAACATGGAAGTTTCTGGAGCTCAAATGATTCTGGGACTTGTAATTGGAGTTGCAGCATTAATCTTTTTAGTATTAAAAACAAAAATTCACGCATTTATTGCTCTTTTAATTGCTGGCTCAATTACTGGTATTGTAGGCGGAATGAATCCGACTGATGTTGTAACTGAAATGACAAATGGTTTTGGTAGTACCCTAGCATCCATCGGTATCGTTATCGGTCTTGGTGTTATGATGGGGAGAATATTGGAAGTGTCAGGGGCTGCTGAGACACTTGCTTATACACTGATTAAGAAGCTTGGTAAAAAGAAAGAAGAATGGGCGATGGCAGCTGCTGGTTATATCGTGTCCATTCCAATCTTTGTAGACTCAGCCTTTGTAATATTAAACCCATTAGTAAAAGCGCTTTCTAGAAAAACAGGTAAATCTGTGGTTGCACTAGGTGTTGCTTTAGCAATTGGTCTTGCCGCAACTCACCATGCTGTTCCTCCAACTCCTGGTCCATTAGGAGTAGCTGGAATCTTTGGAGCAGACCTCGGTCTTATGATTCTTGCGGGTCTAATTTTCGCTGTACCAATAGTTATTGCAGGTGTTTTATATGCAAAATGGATTGGCAAGAGAATTTATCAGGTTCCTGAAGAGAATGGCGATGGTTTTGTACGTCCAGAAGAAGGACAAGCCTATCAAGAATTTCTTGATGCTGTAGATGAAAGATCGAAAGCACTTCCTTCATTTGCAAAATCAATTATGCCAATCTTAATTCCAATTATTTTGATTTTCTTAAATACAACCTTAGGTGCTTTAAATGATGCAGGAGTTTTCACTATTAATGAAACTGTATTGTCCTATATTAAATTTATCGGGAACCCAGTTATTGCAGTAACTCTTGGCGTAATTGTTGCGATTTATACATTAGCTAACAATCTTCGCCGTTCTGAAGCATTAGATCGTATGGAAGAAGGAATTACAACTGCGGGTATCATTTTACTTGTAACTGGTGCCGGTGGTGCATTAGGGAACGTACTTCGTGCAAGTGGAGCAGGGGACTATATTGCTGCACAAATCGCTGAATGGCCATTACCTGCTGTTCTTATTCCTTTCTTCATTGCTACGATTGTTCGTTTAATACAGGGTAGTGGAACAGTTGCAATGGTTACCGCTGCATCCATTTCAGCTCCTATTATTGCAGGATTAGATGTGAACCTTGTTCTTGCAGCACAAGCAGCTGCGCTTGGAGCCATGGTTTTCTCTTACTTTAACGACAGCTTGTTCTGGGTAGTAAACAGAATGCTTGGCATTAAGAATGTTAAAGAGCAAATCTTGGTATGGTCTATTCCAACAACCATTGGATGGGCAGTATCACTTGTTATGCTAGTAATCGCTGATTTTATTTTTTAATGGTTTGAAGATCAGGGTCTGCTTCGGGCAGACCCCTTTTCTTTTGTTTATTTTTCTTTGAAAAAATGTTGGGAAAATTGTAGAATGATTGCTGTTTTTCGTTTGAATCGATACAATATAGGAGATTCTAAAAAGAGAATTTTTACATACAAGGAGGACATTTCGTTGAATATCGGGTTAATTGGACTTGGGAAAATGGGCTATAATTTAGCATTGAATATGAAGAGTAAGGGACATGACGTGGCTGCTACTGACGTGAATAAAGAAGCGTTAGAAAATATCGCTAATGAAGGAGTAAAAACCTTCACTTCTAATAAGGACCTAGTGGATTCGCTACCTACTCCAAAAGTAGTCTGGCTTATGGTTCCAGCTGGTGATATTACAGAAAAGGTTATGGACGAAGTAGCGAGTTATATGACCGAGGGCGATATCATTATTGATGGGGGTAACTCTAATTATAAGGATACATTACGCCGTGGGGAGAAGATGAAAAAGTTAGGGATCCATCTAGTTGACAGCGGGACAAGCGGCGGCATGGACGGAGCACGCTATGGTGTTTGTACGATGATCGGCGGGGACGAAGAAGCATTTAGACATGTAGAAGGGCTTTTCCGTGATATTTCCGTTGAAAATGGGTACCTGTACACAGGACGTCCGGGCAGCGGTCATTTCTTAAAAATGATACATAACGGAATCGAGTACGGAATGATGCAGGCGATTGCAGAAGGCTTTGAAATCTTAGAGAAGAGTGAGTTTGATTATGACTATGAACAGGTTTCACGTGTATGGAACAACGGATCTGTTGTTCGTTCATGGTTAATCGAGTTAATGGAAGATGCCTTTAAGAAAGATCCAAAACTTGAAAGTATTCGTGGTGTCATGCAATCTTCTGGTGAAGGTAAATGGACAGTGGAAACCGCTCTTGAGCTTCAAGCGTCTGCACCAGTCATTGCTTTGTCCCAATTCATGCGATACCGTTCGCTTGAAAACGATACGTTCCACGGAAAAGTCGTTGCCGCTCTTCGTAATGAGTTTGGCGGACATGCCGTTGTAAAAAGTGAATAATTTATTTTGGATTGAAGCCCAGGGAGAAAGAGTTCTTCCTGGTTTTTTAATTGGATTGGCGTTGTTGAGTTCAGGATAAATCGGGTAAAAACTAGCGGAGTTCGGTTATCCGGGTATGAGTTCGTTTAAAGGACGTCTAATTTCGGTAAAAGGAAACTGAGTTCATTTAAAGGGCTTCTGAGTTCGGTAAAACAAATCTAAGTTCGGTAAAATGAATGCTGAGTTCGGTAAAATGAATGCTGAGTTCGGTTAATTAGGTGCTGAGTCCGGTTAAATCATTCTAAGTTCTGTAAAAGTGATCTGAGTTCAGTTAAAAAGGTGAGATTACCGCAAAACATGCATTTTTTCATCAAGTTAGCAAAATACAAGCTAAGTTGTTTAAAATAGGGCTCCTGTTTCTTGAACAGAAATGCTAAGTCCGGAATAGAGGATGCCGAGTTCGGAATAGCTGGTGCCGAGTCCGGAAAGAAGTGTTCTGAGTCCGGAATAGCGAGTCTAAGTTTGGAATACCGGGTACTAAGATCAGAAAAATAAGTGCTGAGTTCCGAAAAATGAGTGCTGAGTACCGAAAAAAGGTTGCTGAGTTCCGAAAAATGAGTGCAGAGTACCGAAAAAGGCTGCCGAGTTCTGAAAAAATGATACTTAGTCCGAAAAAACGAATAATTGTTGAAATTTCCTGCTTTAAATATGTACATTTAAAATACGAGAAAAACACAACCTGTTGGAGGGGACCTAGATGTATGAGCAATTGAAACAACTTTCTACATACGACCAAATTGAACTTATGACGAAAACGCTCGTGTCGTATCCGAGCTACAGCGGGACAGAAGGAGAAGCTTATAAAGCCAATGTCATCAAGGAAATCGTCTATTCCTTTCCTTATTTTACAGAGAATCCTGAACATATATGGGAGCAGCTGATTTTGGATGACTTGTATCAGAGAAAAAATATATTTGTCTTGCTTCCGTCACCGAATAAGACAAAAGAAACCATTATTCTTCATGCCCATATAGACACTGTTCATACCTATGATTATGGCTCGATTCAGCCGATTGCCCATCAGCCAGACGCTCTTCTCCGTTATTTTCAGCAGGAGCAGGTTACTGATGAGCTAAAAAGAGACGCTGATTCGGGAGAGTGGATGTTTGGCAGAGGTGCGCTTGATATGCAAAGCGGAATAGCCGTTCATCTGGCAAATTTGCTTTATTATTCGGAACATATGGATGAATTAGAGGGTAATCTTTTATTTATTTTTAACGTCGATGAAGAGGCAGAACATACCGGTATTAAAGCAGCCGTCGGGGAGCTTTACCGTCTGAAAGAAGAAAAGGGGCTACAATATGTGGTGGCAATCAATAATGACTTTATTGCGCCTCTCTATCAAGGGGACCAAACCAAATATTTGTATGTAGGGAATGCAGGAAAAATTCTCCCTTCCTTTTATATCCAAGGACGCGAATCCCATGTGGGTGAAGCGTTAACAGCGATTGATCCAACTTTGATTTCCTCCGAGCTGGTCAATCGTATTGGCTACCAATTGAATTTAATTGAAAATCTTGACGGGGAATTGGTGAATCCTCCATCTGTTCTTTTGCAGCGTGACCGGAAGGACTTTTATAATGTCCAAACGCCGCTTGCTGCGATGCTCTACTTTAACTATTTTATTTATGAGAAGTCTGTCAAGGAAATAATGGCCGAATTAAAAAGAATTACTGAAGAAGCTAGTGCCCAAATTATTTCCAGACTAAAGTCAACCTATCAAACCTATTGCCAGCAGAAAAACATGCCTGAAAAAGAGGTTGACTGGCAGATCAAGGTTCAAACCTATAACGATTTCATCGGGGAATTAGAAAGTAAAGGCGTTGACACAGCTGAAATCATTGATTCCTTTTTCTCGCGGAATTTGGAAAGAGATTCACGATTAACGGCTTTTAATTTAATCAATGAGCTAGTAGCCCACGATCCTGGAACGACCCCGAGAATTATCTTGTTTTTGGCGGCTCCATATTTGCCTAATCATACGCTGCAGGAAACACAGGAAAATGGCAAAAGAATCCGAAAAGCCATTGAACAGACAGCAGAGGAAATGGCAGAAAAAACAGGAGAACACTTTGCAATTAAACGCTTCTTTCCATTTTTATCAGACGGGAACTTTTTAAGCTTGAAAGGCAGTCAACAGGATATTGACGCAGTAGTTCAAAATTTTCCTGCGCAGGACAAGCTTTTTCCTATGCCATTAGCTGAGATGGAGAAACTGCAAATTCCTTCTATTAATTTATGTGTTTATGGAAAGGACGGCCATCGCTGGACCGAACGGGTGTACAAGCCATATTCATTTGGGACGTTACCGTTATTAATCCGGTCTGTGATTGAGCATATTTTTTCAGAGTGAATCATTTGCAGGTTTTGGAAAAGATTAAGTATGATGTACAGGGAGGGGACATGAATCTCCTCCTAATTTTATTGAGGGGTGAAGGCAATGAAATTTCGCAAGCTTGGAAGAACCGGCCTAAAGGTGAGTGAAATCAGTTTAGGAAGCTGGTTAACGTATGGAAGTACTGTCGCTACTGACCAGTCTGAAAAAATCATTGATACCGCCTATGAGACTGGAATTAACTTCTTTGATACCGCTAATGTATATGAACGCGGAGAAGCTGAAATAGTAGTAGGGAAGGCTTTAAAGAAGTACCCAAGAGAATCTTATGTTCTTGCGACTAAAGTGTTTTGGCCAATGGGAGAAGGCGTCAATGATCGGGGGCTATCCCGCAAGCACGTTTATGAACAGGCAAATGCCAGCCTAAAACGGCTGGGCTTAGATTACATAGACATTTATTACTGCCACCGCTATGATCCGGAAACTCCAATTGATGAAACCCTTCGTACGATTGATGACTTAGTAAGACAAGGTAAGGTATTGTATGTAGGAGTCAGTGAATGGACGGCTTCTCAAATTTCTGAAGCGCTTCGTACATCAGACAAGTATTTACTTGATCGTATTGTTGTTCACCAGCCAGCATATAACATGTTCCACCGCCGCATTGAAGCAGAAGTGATTCCTTATAGTGAGCAGCAAGGAATTAGTCAAGTTGTGTTTTCTCCTCTGGCTCAAGGACTATTGACTGGAAAGTATAAGCTAGGTCAGCCGCTCCCTGAAAATAGCCGTGCAACGAATGAGAAAATTAACCGTTCGATGCAAAGTCTGCTAAAAGAAGAAAATTTAGTGAAGGTCGGAAAACTTGATGAGGTAGCGAAAGGCTTAAACATCAGCTTATCTCAATTAGCACTGGCTTGGATTCTGCGTCAGCCAAATGTTGCGAGTGCTTTAATCGGGGCGACTAAACCAGAACATGTCCTAGAAAACGTGAAAGCCATAGATGTTACGTTGTCTGAAGATGTACTTGAAGAAATAGAACATATTCTGGCATAATTTGAAGAATAACCAATTAAAGATTCTGTCCTCGTGCAGAATCTTTTTTTATAAGATACAAATTGAGATATACCGCGGACGAATTGACTGCGGTATTTTTTTGCAGCTCGTTTTGCGAGAGGAATCAATTAAATAGGAAACCAAAAGGTTTAAAGGGCGGAATCGGACAGGTGAGAGGAATTAACGTCCCTGATCGCCGTTCTAAAGGATGGAAACAGGCAATTGAGAAGGAGCACAGTCCCTAAAAAGGGTCAAAACCGGGGGTTTTCTCCAAAATAAAATTAATTTCCGATTCGTTTACCCCATATGTGTGACATTAATCATTGAATTTTCTGAATTAATGTTGACAGGAAGAAAAGGTCTATTCTAGAATTAATATAACGCAAATATAGCAACTCGGTTTTATAACGTCACATTTAAATTTTTTTAGAAAAATTTGAAAGCGTTTACTGGGAGGGGTAACGAATGATACTTCATGAAGTGGAAAAGTCAGATCGGTCGCATATTGAAGAAGGTCAGCTGGAGGGATTAAAAAGAACGATCAAAACGGTGTACGAGAATGTACCTTTTTACAAGAAAGCTTTTGATAAGTCTGGAGTAACGCATGAGGACATAAAGGATTTAACAGACATAAGAAAACTGCCGTTTACAGTGAAAAAAGATTTACGAGACCACTATCCATTCGGACTATTTGCGGTTAATCGGAAAAATTTGGTCCGGGTTCATGCTTCATCCGGAACGAGCGGAAAACCAACAGTAGTAGGGTATACAGAAAATGATATCTCGAGTTGGGCTGATTTAATTGCACGCGCAATTACGATTGCAGGCGGCAAACCGGGAGATATGCTACATAATGCGTATGGTTATGGTTTATTTACAGGCGGTTTAGGGCTTCATCACGGTGGAGAGCGGCTAAAAGTGACTGTTGTTCCTGCCTCTGGGGGAAATACGGATCGGCAAATTCAACTCATTGAAGATTTTGAGCCTGAGCTTCTGGCCTGCACACCTTCCTATGCGCTGAATATTGCAGAAAGAATGCAAGAATTAGGCAAGGATCCGCGAAAGACATCATTAAAATACGGAATTTTTGGTGCCGAACCATGGTCAGAAGAAATGAGGAAGAGGCTGGAAGATCTATTAGGCATTAAAGCGTGCGATATCTATGGACTTAGTGAAATTATGGGCCCAGGTGTCGCGATGGAGTGTCATGAGGCTCAAGATGGACTGCATATTGCAGATGATCACTTTTTAGTTGAAGTTATCAATCCGGAAACCTTAGAACCAGTAAAAGAAGGAGAGCAAGGGGAGCTGGTATTTACAAGCTTAAAGAAAGAAGGGTTCCCGATAATTCGCTACCGAACAGGGGATATTGCTTCGATTACAACTGAAAAATGTAAATGCGGAAGAACGACAACAAGAATGTCACGGATCAAGGGCCGGATTGACGATATGATTATTATCCGCGGCGTCAATGTGTTTCCTTCAGAAGTAGAACATCATTTGATTGGTTTTGCTGAATTAGTTCCTCATTATCAGCTGCACCTTAAAAATGATGGAAAATTGGATCGAGTTTTATTACATGTTGAAGTAAAGGAAAGTCTGTATCAAGAATGGGATGGAAAGCTTGATTCACCAGGTGCCCTGGAACTGATTGAAAAACTCAAGCACACCATCAAAACCTTTTGT
This sequence comes from Bacillus oleivorans, assembly GCF_900207585.1. GTDB lineage: Bacteria > Bacillota > Bacilli > Bacillales > JC228 > Bacillus_BF > Bacillus_BF oleivorans. The sequence continues at coordinate 276,974 of NZ_OAOP01000003.1, forward strand.
TTAGTGAATATGGATGTCATTCTAACTGAACCAAAGGGAATTCCAAGATCAGAGGGGAAAGCCGTCAGAGTTGTTGATCACCGCAAGAAAGATAAAGTTTTGCAAAAATAAAAGCGCTATTATCGCTTCGCTTGAATATAATATAACAATAAAATATAATAACGTTAAATTAACGTTATATAATTATGATGGAAAGGGGCTATAAGCATGACGATTCCTTCATCGTTCTCTTCCATGACAGAAGAGGAAAAGTATCAGCGTTTTATGGAGCGGATTGAAGCTGGTGAAAAAATAGAAGCAGATGACTGGATGCCAGACGATTATCGAATGGCATTGATTAAGTTAATCTCGATGCACGGCATCAGCGAGATTATGGGAGCATTGCCTGAAAAGGAATGGGTTCCTAAAGCGCCAAGTCTTAGAAGAAAACTGGGGATTATGGCAAAGGTTCAGGATGAAATGGGTCACGGACAATTACTTTTACGTGTGGCCGAAGATTTGATGAATCCTTTAGGCAAAAACCGTGAAAATATTATGCAGGATCTATTTTCAGGAGATTTAAAGTTTCATAATGTATTCCACATGGAAGCGCGCTCCTGGGGAGATGCCGGGTTAATCGGATGGCTTGTTGATGGAGCGGCTATTATCTCACAGACGAATATGCTGAATGCAAGTTATGGACCATATGCCCGTGCGCTTCAGCGAATTTGTGCAGAAGAAGTGTTCCATGCTGCCCATGGAGAATCTATTATTCTCGCATTAGCTGAGGGTACTGAAGAGCAAAAAGCGATGATTCAGGATGCAATCGACCGCTGGTGGCCAGCCTTACTTATGTTTTTTGGCCCAGCCACTGCAGAAACAACAGGTTCATCAAAGCAGGATATTACAATCAAGTATAAAATTCGCAAGAAAACAAATGAAGAGCTAAGACAGCAATTTTTTGATAAATACATTCCAAGAATGCTCGCTCTTGGGCTCAGACTGCCTGATCCAACGATGTATTATGACAAAGATCAAGAAAAGTGGGTATATCAGCAGCCTGATTGGAATGAATTCAAGCAAATTATTAAAAATGAAGGACCAAAGTCAAAAACAAGACTCCGACTTAGAGAAATTGCATACGAAAATAACAGCTGGGTCCGAGAGGCTCTTAAGCCAGAAAGTGTAGCCATTTAGGAGGGATCAGCATGGCTGACAAGAGTACAGAAGGCTTCTATGAGGTTTTTGAAGTATTTAGTAAGAGAAATGAAAAAACAGATATGCAATATCAGTTTAGTTTGCTCGCGCCTAACCATGAAATGGCGCTGGCAATGGCGCAGGAGAATTTTATGCGGCGGGAGCCTGTTATAGATATTTGGGTGATAAAGCGTTCAGATATTAGAAAAATGACAGAAGAAGAAAAAGAAACATTAAAGCGAATCGATAATAAGGATTACCGCCTGACGAAAGGCTACGGCTATTTAAAAAAGAAATGGCGTGAATACGAGCAAGGTGTATTAGATGAGAACGAAATACTGTCATGGGGTGAGGATAAAGATGCAACTGATCGAAAACGGACAACAAGCTAAAGAAAATCAGGCCTATTATAAAGCCCTGGCTGAACTTTTATATCAGCTGGCAGATGATGATTTTCTTTTGGCGCATAGAGGGTCTGAATGGTTAGGGCTGGCCCCTCATATTGAGGAAGATGTTGCTTTCTCCTCTATCAGTCAGGATACGATGGGCCATGCAGCCATGTACTACCAGCTCCTTGAAGAGCTTGGTGAAGGAGATGCGGATTACTTAGCTCATGGCAGAAAAGCTTCAGAAAGAAAAAACGCCATTCTTTTAGAATTAAAAAACGGTACAGGAACCTATTTAGAGGAACCAAGGTACGACTGGGCTTTTACCGTTGTTCGAAACTATTTTTACGATACGTATAAAAAGATAAAACTAGATTCCCTGAAAAGTTCAAGTTACGTACCGCTTCGAAATGCAGCTGTTAAAATCAGCATGGAGCAATATTATCACATTATGCACTGGTCTACCTGGTTTAAACAGCTTACGCTTGCCAAGGGGGAAGCGCGAGAAAGGATGAAGCAAGCAATCGGCCGCGTGTGGGACGAATTTCAAGGAGTTCTCACATTGGGTGTTCAAGCTGATGAGATGGCACATTTTCATCTGATTGATCGTGAAGAAAAGCTTACAGCAGCTTGGATATCTTATATAATACCGATTTTTTCAGAAGTTAAGATTGATTTTCCGGGTTCATGTGGAATGAAGCTGGGAAATGGGCGCGAAGGAATCCATACAAAAGATTTAGAGGAAGCGATTGATACTCTTAGTGTCGTTTATGCCTCTGATACGAACGCTGTTTGGTAGACCGCTTAGGAAGAGTCAAAATAAAAGAAAGCAGTGATGGTATGAAACTCCAATCAGAGCTTCATAAAAAAGTTTTAGAGGTTCTTCATAATGTAAAGGATCCTGAAATAGATTCTGTTAGTGTAATAGATTTGGGGATGATTGAACGGGTCGAGGTGGAGAACGACAAGGTGCTGATAGAGGCACTGCCAACATTTGTTGGATGTCCTGCACTGGATATTATTCGAAATAATATAACAAAGGCGATCTATCAGATTCCACAGATTGAACATGTTGAAGTACGCTTCATTTATGATCCTCCTTGGACATCCGATCGTGTCACAGAACTGGGGAGGGAGCGCTTAAAAGAATTTGGAATTGCTCCTCCTCCCAAATACTTAGAAAAGGATGGAATCTGGAAAGTGGATTGCCCTTATTGCGGGTCATCTTATACCACAATGGAAAACCTCTTTGGTCCAACCGCATGCAGAAGTATTTTATACTGCAAAGCATGCAAAAACCCGTTCGAAGCTATGAAACCAGTATCTACAATGATGTAGCGCCTACAAGCGAACTTACAGAGTCCCCGAACAATTCAATAATAATTATGAAAAAGAGAGGAAGTTGAAACATGTACAAAGTAATCGTATTGTACAAAAAGCCAGAAAACCCGGCAGAATTTGATGAGTATTACTTTAACACACATATTCCGATTACTAAGAAAATCCCTGGTCTGCAAAACATTAAAGTCACGAAGCTTAAAGGCGAGCATGAGTATCACTTAATGTGTGAAATGTATTATGAAAATAAAGAAGCATTTAAAGCAGCTTCACAAACAGAAGAGTCAAAAGCATCATTGAAAGATGCCAGTAAGTTTGCCGGACATTTAGCAACCTTTATGTTCGGGGAAGAAGAAAATGTCTGACTATCAATATATTGAAGTTTCCGTTGAAGACGGTATTGGTCATGTCTCCTTAAATCGGCCTAAAGTATTAAATGCACTAAACCGTACGATGATTCGTGAAATAGTAACCGTATTTGACGATTTCGATCAGCGGGAGGATGTAAAAGTCATCGTTTTAACCGGAAAAGGCAGGGCCTTTGCGGCTGGTGCGGATATTGACGAAATGGCCGATGATGATGCCATTCGAATGGAGCTTTTGAACCAATTTAAAGATTGGGACAGAATGAATATGATTAAAAAACCGATAATCGGGGCAGTTCAAGGCTTTGCTTTAGGCGGCGGGTTCGAGCTGGCATTGAGCTGCGATCTGCTATTTGCTGCAGAGGATGCAAAGTTTGGATTTCCCGAAATCAACATTGGCGTTATGCCGGGGGCAGGAGGAACCCAGCGCTTAACACGGTTAATGGGAAAGACAAAAGCATTAGAGTGGCTTTGGTCAGGAGAAATGATGCCGGGGAAGGAAGCTCTCCAATATGGGGTTGTCAATCGCCTGATTGCACCCGAGCTCTTAAATGAGCAAACATTTCAGTTTGCTAGAAATGTAGCCTCCAAACCAGCATTATCTGTTCGCCTCATTAAAGAAGCCGTTGAGAAGGCAGAAGATTATACATTAGCAGAAGGAATGCAGTTTGAAAGAAAGAACTTCTATCTGTTATTTGCTTCAGAGGATCAAAAGGAAGGAATGAAAGCCTTTCAGGAAAAAAGAAAGCCATCCTTTAAAGGAAGATAGGTGATCGACTTGTTTGAAACGATTCAATTAGAAGAAAGAGAAAACGTCCTCTGGCTTACTCTTAATCGTCCTGACAAATTGAACGCTTTTAATGAACAAATGAACAGAGAGGTTATGAAGGCTATTAAGGAAGCTGGGAAAAATCCGGAAATAAGAGCAGTGGTTATCACTGGAGCCGGCAGAGCCTTCTGTTCGGGGCAAGACTTAAGTGATGTCCGGGCTGATTCCGATTTTGGCGAGATCTTAAGAACTCGCTATAATCCAATGATTCAAGCGATTGCCGGACTTGAAAAGCCAGTTATAGCTGCCATTAATGGTGTAGCGGCTGGAGCGGGTATGAGTTTAGCTCTTGCATGTGATTTTCGGATTGCGTCGGAGAAAGCAAGTTTCGTAGAAGCTTTTATCCATGTCGGTCTAGTTCCAGACTCAGGTAACCTATATTACCTGCCTCGCATTGTTGGACTTGCTAAAGCAATTGAGCTTGCGGTGTTAGGTGAAAAAATCAGTGCTGAACAAGCAAAAGAATTTGGTCTTGTCACTGAAGTGGCTTCCCATGAGGGTTTCGAACAAACCGTAGAAGCATTTGCAATCAGACTCGCACAAATGCCAACAAAAGCAATCGGTTTAATTAAACGATATCTGCAAGTGAGCTTTGATGAAACACTAGACGGAATGTTAGAAAAGGAAGCGTACGCTCAACAAATTGCTGGTCATTCATCAGACCACAAAGAAGGAGTGCAAGCTTTTCTAGAAAAAAGGAAGCCTGTGTTTAGCGGGAAATAATAAGAGGAGGAATGAACCATGGCGACAGTTAAGGAAGAAAAAATGGAAGTATTGCCGGTAAAAAGAGAGCATTACTCACTGATCATTGGCGGAGAAAGGGTTGAGAGTGTGTCAGGAGAAACATACACTGCATACAACCCAGCAACTGGTCAGCAGATCGCAACCGTAGCAAAAGCATCGATTGAAGATGCAGAAAGAGCGGTTCAAGCTGCACGAACCGCATTTGACTATGGAAAGTGGAAGCGCTTTCCAATCGGGAAACGGGCACGTGTTCTTAATAAAATTGCTTCAATCATGAGAAGCCGCTTTAACGAAATAGTTGAACTTGAAGTGTTAGATAGCGGAAAAACCATCTCTGCTGCTCAAGGTCAAGTGATGCAAGCGATTGAGGATTTTGAATTTTATGCTGGAGCGATTGTGGGACACAGAGGAAATGTAAACAATATGCCAGGTCAATTCTTTAACTATACCCAAAAGGAACCAGTTGGTGTATGCGCTCAAATTATTCCTTGGAATTATCCGCTGATGATGGCGGCATGGAAAATTGCTCCTGCAATTGCAGCAGGCTGTTCCGTTGTGCTTAAACCTGCCAGCTTAACTCCATTGACAGCAATTGTATTAACGGAAATTTGCCATGAAGCTGGAGTTCCGGAAGGTGTTGTCAATGTCTTGCCTGGATCAGGCTCGAAAATAGGAAATTATTTAGTGGAACACCCACAAGTAGATAAAGTCGCATTTACAGGTTCCACTCCAATCGGGAAGGATATTATGGCAAAAGCATCACAAACCCTAAAACGGGTCACTTTAGAACTTGGCGGAAAATCACCTAGTCTGATCTTTGAAGATGCTGATATTGATGCTGCCGTAAATGGTTCATTATTTGGAATCTTTTATAACACAGGTCAATCCTGTGAAGCACGTTCTCGAGTTTATATCCATGAGAGTATTTACGATGAATTTATTGAGAAATTTGTGGAGAAAACAAAACGCTTAAAGCTCGGAAATACACTTGATGCTGGAACTCATGTAGGAGCCATTATTAGCAAGGACCAGTTGGAGACAATCGATAGCTACGTCCAATCGGCGATTGAAGATGGCGCTGCAATTTTAGCAGGAGGAAAGGCAGCGGTTGTCGAAGGATATGAGAAAGGTTATTGGTATGAGCCAACAATCATAGCTGATGTGAATCATTCAATGAAGGTTGTAAAGGAAGAAATCTTTGGTCCTGTAGTTGTTTTGATGAAATTTAAGGATGAAAAAGAAGTAATTGGACTGGCTAATGATTCTGAGTATGGGCTGGCTTCAGCAATTTGGACAAAAGACCATGCCCGGGCCACACGTGTTGCTAATGAAATCAAATCAGGGATTGTCATGGTTAATACACCATTCTCTGCGTTCCCTGGAACACCGTTTGGCGGCTATAAACAATCAGGATTCGGCCGTGAGTTAAGTATTGAAACATTAGACCTATATTCAGAGACGAAGAGTGTCCTATCCTATTTTGGTGCCAAGCCTTTAAATCCATTTGGTTTGTAAGATTAAGAATTTCAAATAAGCAAAAGTGCGAGCAACTACCTGTAGACTGCTCGCCTTTTGCCATTTAAACGAGTTAAGGGGTGACGTTAATGATTCAGCAAGTAACAGTAATCGGTTCAGGAGTTATGGGGCGAGGAATTGCGTATGTAGCTGCAGTCGGCGGATTTGAGGTTGAGCTAGTTGATGTAAAGGAAGAGGCTTTAAAAAATGCTGAGCACGAATTAAACCTGATCTTTGAAAAAGGGGTGCAAAGAGGGAAATTAACCTCTGAACAAATGGAGGCAGCCAAAACTAGATTAGTTTTTACCACCGGGCTTGAAAAATCGGCGGAAAAAGCAGATTTAGTAATTGAGGCTGTTCCTGAAAATATTCAAATTAAGCAATCTGTCTTTGAAACGATTGATCAGCATGCGAGTCCACATGCATTTTTTGCAACAAATACGTCTACGATGAGTCCGACTGAAATTGCCTCTTTTACGAAAAGACCAGAGCGAGTTATAGCAATGCATTTTTTTAATCCGGTACATAAAATGCCCTTAGTTGAGATTATTAGGGGATTAGAAACTAGTGATGAAACGGCAAAGGCTGCACAGGAAGTAGCAGCTAAAATGGGCAAGGAAACGGTGATTGTCAATGAATTTCCTGGCTTTGTCACAAGCCGCATTAGTGCCTTAGTCGGAAATGAAGCGTTTTACATGCTTCAGGAAGGTGTGGGTACAGCAGAAGAAATCGATAAAGCCATTAAACTCGGCTTAAATTACCCAATGGGTCCGTTTGAACTCGCAGATCTGGTTGGTTTAGACACCCGGTTAAATAATTTAAACTACCTTCATAAAATGCTTGGCGAGAAATATCGACCGGCTCCCCTGCTTGTCCAATATGTGAAAGCTGGCCGTCTAGGAAGAAAAACGGGCAAGGGTGTCTATGATTATTCAAACAGGGGCAAGGAGTGACTAAAGGATGAGAGAGGTAGTTATCGTCGATGCGATCCGAACGCCGATCGGAAGGTATAAAGGTGCCTTGAAAAGTGTAAGACCCGACGATTTAGGTGCAATTGTGATTCGGGAATTGGTGAAAAGAAATCCAGGACTGCCTGTTGAACAAGTCGAAGAGGTCATATTGGGGAATGCCAATCAGGCAGGTGAAGACAATCGAAATGTCGCGCGGATGTCAGCTTTATTGGCCGGCTTACCTATTGAGGTTGCTGGAACGACGATTAACCGTCTGTGCGGGTCTGGCTTAGATGCTGTTAACTATGCAGCGAGAGCAATGATGGTTGGTGACGGAGACATCATGATCGCAGGCGGAACAGAAAGTATGACAAGAGCACCGTTTGTGATGGGAAAGCCAGAAAGTGACTTCCCGCGCGGAAACCTCGAAATGTTTGATACCACCATTGGCTGGAGATTTATTAATCCTGAACTTGAGAAAGTCTATGGGACCGATTCAATGCCGCAAACGGCAGAAAATGTCGGGAAAAGGTTTAATATTGGGAGAGAAGAGCAGGATCAATTTGCTTTTTCCAGTCAAATGAAGGCGAAAAAAGCCATGGATTCTGGAATTATGAATGAAGAAATTGTTCCTGTCGAGGTAAAAGGAAAAAAGGGTACTTTTACTTTGGTTGAGAAAGACGAACATCCTAGACCTGACACATCTTTAGAAGCTTTAGCTAAGCTAAAGCCGATTTTTCCAGACGGAACCGTGACAGCCGGTAATGCTTCAGGTGTTAATGATGGGGCAGCTGCTTTACTGCTGATGACAGCAGAAAAGGCAAAGGAGTTGGGGGTGAAACCGATGGCCAGATTCCGCTCTTCAGCTGTTGCTGGCTTGGAGCCTAGTGTAATGGGATTAGGACCAATCTTTGCTGCGAGAAAAGCATTACAGCGGGCAGGCTTGCAGGTCCATAACCTGGATTTAATCGAATTAAATGAAGCTTTTGCGTCTCAGGCATTGGAGTGTATTAAACAGCTTGAATTAGACCCAGAGAAGGTCAATGTGAATGGCGGTGCGATTGCCTATGGCCATCCGCTCGGTGCCAGCGGTGCCAGAATATTAACGACACTTTTATATGAAATGAAGCGGCGCAAGGTTCAATTTGGTCTGGCAACCATGTGTATTGGAGTGGGCCAGGGGATTGCAACTATCGTAGAAAATGTAGAGCAGTAGAGGAGGGAACACAATGAAAAATCTATTACTTGAGATAAACAATGGAATTGGGTATGTAACGCTTAATCGTCCAGAAGCATTAAATTGCTTTAATTATGAAACCCTTGTGGAGCTAGGAGATTTAGTAGAGTCGATTCGCTTTAATTCTAGTATCCGTGTCGTCGTGTTTACGGGTGCCGGGGAAAAGGCATTTAGTACGGGTGCAGACTTGAAGGAAAGGAAAACGCTGACAGAAGATCAGGTCAGAAGAAACGTATATAAAATCCGTTCTGTTTTCCAGGCGGTCGCTGATCTGCCGCAGCCTACGATTGCGGCTGTTAATGGATATGCTTTTGGCGGCGGTTTTGAACTTATGCTTGCTTGTGATTTCCGCATCGCTATTAAAGAAGCGGTAATGGCATTAACAGAGGTAAGCTGGGCGATTATCCCAGGTGCCGGGGGAACACAAAGATTGCCGCGCCTGATTGGGGAAGCACGGGCAAAAGAATTAATTTTGACTGCAAGAAAAATTAATGCGGAGACAGCTTATTCGTATGGTTTGCTAACTAAAGTTGTAGAGCGGGAAGAACTAATGTTAGCCTGCGAAGAACTTGCCAATGAAATGCTAAAGCATGGACCGATTGCGATTCAGCAAGCTAAATTTGCGATTCAAAAAGGCATGAATGCTGACTTAGCGACTGGACTTGATCTAGAAGCGAAAGCCTATGAAGTACTGATTCCAACGCAAGACAGAATTGAGGCACTCGAAGCTTTTGCTGAAAAAAGACCGCCAAATTTTCAGGGAAAATAAATTGAAGTTGGTTTCTAATGGCTTAATATAGTAAAATTTTTATTAATTTAACTCGCTTTCGCATGGTGAATTCGGCAAAAATGACCCGCGGGCTCAATAGGGATTGTGTTGATGATTTTTTTTGCGGACATTCGATCCGCTATTTTCACAAAAATACCGGTTTTAGAAAATTATAGGACATATATTCCGTTATTTGCTGTGAATCATGCAAAAATCGCATGTTTTTGCCTTAATAAAGGAACCAGTGTCCGCTAATTTTCAAAATCGGCGATTTTGTCACAGATAACGGAACCAATGTCCTTTAGCAATCCGGTTTGCTTAGTAGGACCAGTGAGAGAGTTGAATAGTTTAATTTTATGGTAAGGAAGTTGCCCAATGAATAGCAGTTTTAATACGAGGTCTATGATATTTACGCTATACGGTGATTATATTCGCCATTATGGAAATGAAATTTGGATTGGCAGTCTGATCAGGCTTTTAAAAGAATTCGGACATAATGAACAATCTGTTCGGGCTGCCATCTCCCGAATGCATAAACAGGGCTGGGTAAAATCGCGAAAAGAAGGAAATAAAAGCCACTATTATTTAACCAAACGCGGAATCGAACGGATGGATGAGGCTGCCAACCGTATCTTTAAGCTGAAGCCGGATACGTGGGATGGCAAATGGAGAATGCTCATTTACTCAATCCCTGAAGAAAAACGGAGTATTCGTGATGAATTACGAAAAGAGCTGGTATGGAGCGGTTTTGGCACAATTTCAAACAGTTGCTGGATTTCGCCGAACGATTTAACGAAACAAGTATATGCTTTAATGGACAAGTATGATATTCGCGAGCATGTTCATTATTTTATTACAGAGTATGAAGGTCCTCATGAAAACCTGCGGCTTGTGCAAGAGTGTTGGGATCTTCGTGATATCAATCATAAGTATGAACAATTTATCGCCAAGTATAGTCAAAAGTATGTCATCGATAAAAATAAAATTCAAAAAGGGGAAATGACAGAAGCGGAATGCTTTGTGGAACGAACAAAGCTAGTTCACGAGTATCGTAAATTTCTCTTTGTCGATCCGGGGCTTCCAGAAGATTTATTGCCTGAACACTGGCTAGGTCAGCATGCAGCTTCTCTTTTTGGAGACTATTATAAGGAACTGGCAGAACCCGCAAGCCGCTTTTTTGAAGATGTGTTTCAGCAAGGCAATGAAATTAAAAGAAAAGATAAAGAATATGACGTATTTCATCATCCGTTGATTGTTGAAGATTAAGAAAGAGGTTGTCTTGTTAAGGGAAGTCCCCCTTGCAAAAAAGACAACCTCAATTTACAGGATGGTTTATTTAACCTTGAAGAGCAAGCTGTTCTTTAAACTGCCGTGCCTTCTCTTCATAAATTTGTACTGTCATACGCAGCATTTCAAAATCTTTTTCCGATAACTCTCTGACTACTTTTCCAGGTGAGCCAAGGACTAAAGAACGGGGAGGTATTTTCTTTCCTGATGGAATAAAGCTGTTCGCGCCAATGAGGGATTCTTCACCGACTTCGACACCATCTAAAACTGTGGCCCCCATTCCGATAAGAGATCCTTTTTTAATATGACATCCGTGGAGAATGGCATTGTGGCCAACAGATACCTCATCTTCAAGAATGAGCGGAAACCCCTCATATAAATGAAGGGTACAATTATCTTGTACATTACAACGCTTGCCAATTGTAATTGGACCTTCATCGCCACGCAGAACCGAATTAAACCAGACACTGGAGTTTTCCCCAATTTCAACCTGACCGATAATATAGGCGCCTGGTGCAATGAAAACAGATGGGTGAATCTTAGGTTCATCACCATTTAGCTTAATAATCATGCTTCATCTCCTCATTATTAAGACTATTAATTATATTCTAATATTTCGGAGAATAAAACACTAGACGAAAGGAGTAGGAAGATTTGAATGAGCTTTGCAGATTACTAGATATAAAATATCCCATTATCCAGGGCGGAATGGGAAATATCAGCCATCCCGATTTAACAGCAGCTGTTTCCAATGCAGGAGGACTAGGTACCCTTGGCGTCGGAACGATGACTCCCGATGAAATAGAGACGAAAATCATAGAAACTAAGCAAAAAACAAACAAGCCATTTAGCCTAAATATCCCGATTCAAGTAAACGGTGATCCAAAAGCCATGATGAAGCTCGTAATTAAGCATCAGATTCCAGCAGTCACCCTCTCCGCAGGAAATCCGGCTCCTTACATTGATAAGCTTCATGAGTATGGGGTTAAGGTGTTAGTCGTTGTAGGTAATGCAAAGCAGGCAGCCAAAGCGGAAGCAGCGGGTGCAGATGTGATTATAGGGGAAGGGTATGAAGCAGCAGGGATTAATTCCCCCCAGGAACATACGACCTTAACGTTGATTCAGCAATTAACTGAAACTGTTAAAGTACCAGTGGTTGCAGCCGGGGGAATTAGTAATGGAAGAGGATTAGCGGCGATGATGATGCTAGGAGCTCAAGGTGTACAAATGGGTACACGGTTTGCAGCAACAAAAGATGCGCCTTTTTCCCCAGTCTATAAAGAAAAGATCCTCCAAGCATCTGATCATTGTACAGTGGTTTTAGGGAGGAAAGTAGGCAGAGTGAGAAGGGTATTAAAAACAGCATATGCTGAAAGTTTGCTAGAAAAAGAGAATCAAAATCTTTCTCTTGAAGAATGGGCACAGCTTACGAGTGAAGCGTTTCATATAAAAGGGGCTATTGAGGGAAATGATAGGGAAGGATTTATGAATAGCGGGCAAATTGCCGCTGTGATCCATGACCTTCCATCAGTAGAGGAATTACTTCAAACGATGATGAAAGAATTAATGGATACAGTGAAAAATATTAACAAACTATTTTAGTCTTAAATCTAGTTAAAACTTTTGCAAGATGCCTAAAACAAATTGACTAGATAGATAGGAAAATGTTAATATTACATAAAATTCGAAATCCTTAAAAAAGGTGAAATAGTCATTTTTTATTTAAGGGTTATTATTATGAAAGCGATTACAAAAACCACATATCTAGGGGGAAGACTTATGCTTCAAAACAGAAATTGGTTCAGTATTCTTATACTGGCACTTGTACTCATGCTTGCTGCTTGCGGCAATTCAGAAACAAGCGGAGGCAGCGGCGGAAACCAGCCGGAAGAAAACAATGGCGGCAATTCATCTGATCCTGCTCCTTCCGAAGAAGAAGAATCCTATACAATTGGGATTACTCAAATTGCAGAGCATCCTTCTTTAGATGCGGCGGTAGATGGTTTTAAACAAGCGCTTGAAGATAATGGGCTAAAAGAAGGAGAGAAAGTTACCTATGACCTTCAAATCGCCCAAGGAGATGGCTCTTTAAGTACAACGATAGCTACAAACTTTGTCAGCAGTAATGTTGATTTGATTTTTGCCAATTCAACACCAAGTGCGCAAACAGCTCTCGCAGCTACTAAGACAATTCCAATTGTATTTACGTCTGTAACAGATCCAGTTGGAGCCGAGCTTGTGGCTTCACTTGACCAGCCAGGTCCAAATATCACAGGAACAATGGATTTACATCCAGAAGCGATTCCAAACACATTAAAATTTATTAAAGATGAGCTAGGCGGAACGAAGGTAGGCTTGATCTATAACGCAGGTGAGGCTAATTCTGTATCTCAAGTTAACTCTATTAAAGAGCTACTATCTGAATTAGGTCTAGAGGCAGAGGAAGCAACAGTTGCTACTACGGCAGATGTCAAACAAGCTGCTGAATCGTTGGTAGGAAAAATTGATGCTTTCTATATCATTACCGATAATACAGTTGTTTCAGCATTAGAAAGTGTTGTTTCTGTTGCAAATGAAAGAGATATTCCAATGCTTGCAGGGGAGTTCGATTCTGTCGGACGCGGTGCTTTAGCAGCATACGGATTTGATTATTACGATATTGGATATGAAGCAGGAGTAATGGCCGCTCATATTCTCCTAGAAGGAAAAAGCCCATCTGATATTCCAGTTCAAGTTCCGCAAAATTTAAAGCTTGTGATTAACAAACAAGCAGCTGCAGAACAAGGAGTCGAATTGAAGCCAGAGTGGGATAACATCGCAGAATACCTCGAATAAATTAGGAGTTGATACAATGTTTTCGGCCATTTTTGGGTCGGTTGAGTTAGGTATCATCTATGCCATTATGGCATTAGGTGTATACCTTTCTTTCCGTATATTAGACTTCCCAGATTTAACGGTTGACGGTAGCTTTGTAACAGGAGCGGCTATGGCAGCCACTTTATTAACCCTTGGATATAGTCCCTTAATTGCTACGGTTTCATCTATTATCGTAGGGTTTGTTGCAGGAACGATTACCGGAGTCTTGCATACTAAAGGAAAAATTAATCCGCTACTTTCTGGAATTTTAATGATGACTGCTTTATATTCGATAAACCTGCGGATTATGGGAACCACAACTGAAGCTGTGGGAAGACCTAATATTCCTTTATTAAATGTTGACACCATTTTTACACCTGTGGAACAATGGGCCTCAAGCCTTGGAATCAATACGTTTTTTAATAATATTTTTGGATCGATGGGAGTCGAAATCCTCCCGACAGATTACGGCATTTTATTTATCATGATTGTAGTTACTTTACTTGTTAAATTTGTGACAGACCTTTTCTTAAAAACAGAAATTGGGCTTGCGATTCGTGCAACAGGGGATAATCAGCGAATGATTAGAAGCTTCTCCGGAAATACAGATACTCTAATTATCATTGGTCTTGGGATTTCCAATGCTTTCGTAGCCTTTTCGGGTTCACTGGTTGCTCAATATCAGGGAAGTGCTGATGTTGGGATGGGTGTTGGTATGATCGTAACCGGGCTTGCTTCCGTTATTATTGGGGAAGCCATCTTTGGGTCTAAATCGATTGTACGAACAACCTTTGCGGTTATTGGCGGTGCGGTGATTTATCGGATTGTTCTAGGGCTTGCCCTGCAACTGAAAATCCTGGATGCCAGCGATATGAAACTGATCACAGCCACGATTGTAATCTTGGCACTTGTTCTCCCTAAGATCATTGACAGCCAAAAAGAAAAGCGCAGAAAGACAAAAAGACATCAGGAACTGATGGCAAAATTACAGGTGGAAGAGGGTGATGGAGCTGCTGCATCTAAAGGAAATTAACAAAATTTTTAACGAAGGCACCTTAGATGAAAAAATAGCTCTAAAGGACATCAATCTTTCTCTTGAAAAAGGTGATTTTGTTACGATTATCGGAAGTAACGGTGCTGGTAAGTCAACATTAATGAACGTTATTTCCGGTGTTATAAAGCCTGATATAGGAACTGTCACCATCAATAGCAAGGATGTTACTAATCTGCCGGAATATAAGCGGTCTAAATTAATCGGGCGAGTCTTTCAAGATCCAATGGCAGGGACTGCCCCTACGATGACGATTGAAGAGAATTTGGCAATGGCCTATTCTAGAGATAAGAAACGAGGCTTAAGAAAAGGGGTTACAAAAGAAAGAAAGCAGCTGTTTCTTGATGTGCTAAAAAGCTTAAATCTTGGTCTCGAATCTAGATTAAACGCTAAGGTCGGATTATTATCTGGAGGAGAGCGCCAAGCACTATCGCTGCTTATGGCCACATTTACAGAACCAGATATTCTTCTGTTAGATGAGCATACTGCCGCGCTTGATCCATCGCGTGCCGAGCTCATTACAAGATTAACAAAAGAAATTGTTGCAGAACATGGTCTGACTACGTTAATGGTTACCCATAATATGCAGCAGGCAATTGACTTAGGAAACCGTCTCATTATGATGGATAAAGGCCAAATTATTTTCGAAGCAAATGAAGAACAGAAAAAGTCATTAACGGTCGAAGACCTTCTCAATGAATTCAAAAGAATTCGAGGAGAACAACTCGCAAGCGATCGCTCTCTCTTATCAATATAACAATCAGACAGCCCTGGATTGCTCCAGGGCTGTTTTTGTGGTTTAAGAATAATTGTGTTTGCTGGTCATAATTTCAGGTTATGCCGATTATTTGGTTTTGCGCTCCAAAATTGCTGATTCTTGCTCAAAAAAATAAAAAACCGGGTCCAAGGTCCGGATTTTCACTCAAACATAAGAGAAAAGTAAAAAGCTACAGCGGAAGTGGCCACTTCGTTATCGGCCTTTAAGCAGGCGTGAGTAAATGTTGGACACACGTTCACTACTGTTAGTGTTCGTCAGGCAGGAGTAAAAAAATTATGAAGTATTTAAAAATTCATTCATCATCTTGACGGTTTTCATAACGGAATGATATGATAACGTTAAATAAACGTTATAATAAATAATATAAAAATATGCCTAAAAGAATAATAGTCTATTACTCTTTTTTTTAATGCCCAAAATCCGAAATTGGAGTTGACGTCATGAAAGAAGGTATGAAAATCGGGCAAACGGCTACAATCGAAGCAGTAGTAACACCGGAAATGTATGCCCAATTTGAAGGAAACGTTGTTCATCCGGTCTATTCTACAGTGTCGATGGTATATCATATGGAATGGGCGGCAAGGCAAATCATCCTACCCTTTTTAGAAGACCATGAAGAGGGCATGGGTGGAGCTGTCCGGGTTAAACATGTTGCCCCTACTGCAGCTGGGACGAAAATTACTGCTATAGCTGAGCTTACTTCTTTTACACACCAAAAGGTAGTGACAAGTGTCGTCGTCCGTAATGAAAAAGGGATCATTGGCGAAGGGGAGGTCACCCAATACATATTGCCCAAGCTTGAGATTGAAAAGAAAATTCGTGCTTCATTAGAGTAAATTTTTTTAATCAGGAAAAATGTAAGCGTTTTCTAAAAAGGAGTGGCAGAAATGGATATGTTTTCACATATATCTGAACATGAGCAGGTCGTTTTCTGTAACGACCCTTCTACTGGGTTAAAAGCCATTATTGCGATTCACAATACGACCTTAGGACCTGCATTGGGAGGATGCCGGATGCGTCCATATGCATCTTTTGAAGAGGCTCTTTTCGATGTGCTCAGGCTTTCAAAAGGTATGACCTATAAATGCGCAGCTGCAGATGTTGACTTTGGCGGCGGAAAAGCCGTCATCATTGGAGATCCTTCAAAGGATAAGAACCCAGAGATGTTTCGATCGTTCGGACAATTTGTAGATTCATTGAATGGCAGATTTTACACAGGAACGGATATGGGAACCACACCGGAAGACTTTGTCCATGCGATAAAAGAAACCAATTGTATTGTAGGTGTGCCCGAAACCTATGGAGGAAGCGGAGACTCTTCCGTGCCTACATCATTAGGAGTTATTTATGGTATCCAGGCCACTAATGAAGCTGCTTTTGGTTCAAAGGAGCTGTCTGGAAAAACCTATTCGATTCAAGGCTTAGGCAAAGTGGGAATGAAGGTAGCAGAAAGGTTACTATCAGAAGGCTGTGAGCTATTTGTCTATGATATAAACCACCAGGCAGTTGAAAGTTTAGCAGAAAAAGCCAAGTGTTTTGACGGTAAGGTAAAGGCTGTATCAGAAGCTGAACTTTATCAGGCGCCAGCCGATGTCTTTGTCCCATGTGCGCTTGGGGGGATTATTAATGATGATACGATTGAGGTTTTAAAAGTAAAAGCCATAGCAGGGTCAGCTAATAATCAACTTTTGGAAACCAAACATGGAGACTTGCTTTTCGAAAAGGGAATTTTATATGCACCAGATTACATAGTAAATGCCGGCGGACTAATCCAAGTTGCCGATGAACTATACGGGCCCAATAAAGATAGAGTTTTACAAAAAACAGCAACTATTTATTCGTCTCTCTTAGAAATCTATCGTTACTCTGAATCTTATGGGATTCCTACAAGCAAAGCAGCCGACAAATTCTGTGAAGCCAGAATGGAAGCAAGAAAGAAACGAAGCAGCTTCTTTTCTCACAGTAAAAGACCGAAGTGGGATATACGAAATTAGCTAATCAAGGAGTGATTCCTATGAAAGAACATTTCCCGATAATTCAGTATGTAGATCCGCATGGGAACGTAAATCAAGACATTGATCAGAAGCTTTTATCAGAGGATTTGGTTAAAACCTTTTATAAGCATCTAATCCGTGTAAGAACGTTTGACCGGAAGGCTATTAGCCTACAGCGCCAAGGCCGGCTTGGCACTTATGCGATATTTGAAGGTCAGGAGGCAGCACAGGTGGGCAGTGCTTTAGCGCTTGAGCCTAATGACTGGCTATTCCCAACTTACCGGGATCATGGGGCAACTTTAACCTTCGGACATTCGATGCCCCGGGTGTTTCTTTATTGGAATGGAAGAGTCGAAGGTTGTATTCCGCCACAAGGAAAAAAGATCGTGCCGCCTGCTGTTCCAATCGCAACGCAAATACCGCAAGCAACTGGTGCGGCTTTAGCAGAAAAAAGAAAGGGCACGAAAAATGCGGCAATTGTATATTTTGGCGATGGAGCTACTTCAGAAGGAGATTTCCATGAAGGACTTAATTTCGCAAGTGTATTTAAAGCTCCAATTGTCTTATTTAATCAAAATAATAGTTATGCGATTTCCGTCCCAATTGAAAAACAAATGAACTCTGAAACGATCGCGCAAAAGTCAGTTTCATATGGAATCCCTGGGATTCGGGTCGATGGCAATGATGTTTTTGCTGTGTATTATGAAACGAAAAAGGCACTTGAACGTGCCCGTGAAGGTGCGGGCCCGACCTTAATCGAGGCGGTCACTTTACGTTTAGGAGCACATACGACAGCAGATGATCCGACGAAATATCGAAATCAGGAAGAAATCAATCAGAAAAGAGAGGAAATAGATCCACTTTTAAGAATGGAACGATACATGAAAAATCAGAATTTATGGGATGAAACATGGATTGAGTCGGTTAAAGAGGATACGATCCAAGAAATTGAGACTGCGATTAAAGAGATGGAAGCTTTTCCTAAGCCTGACGTGAATGACCTATTTGATCACGTATTTGCTGAACCAACTTGGACGATTCAGGATCAGAAGGATTCCTACTTTCAAATGTTAAGGGGTGAATAAGCATGGCAGTTGAAACGTCAACCAAAACAAAAAAACTAACGATGGTGCAGGCTATTACAGATGGAATGCGGACAATGCTTCGTGAAAACGAAAATGTTTTAGTTTTAGGGGAAGACGTTGGAAAAAACGGCGGAGTGTTTCGTGCAACGGATGGGCTTCAGGCAGAATTCGGTGAAGATCGGGTCATTGACACGCCATTAAGCGAGTCAGGAATTGTTGGAGTTTCGATCGGCATGGCTATGAATGGGCTTTTGCCAATTGCAGAAATTCAATTTTTAGGCTTCATTTATCCTGCCTATGAACAAATTATGACCCATGCAACGAGAATGAGAATGCGGACAAAGGGAATCTATACAGTACCACTTGTGATTAGGGCTCCCTACGGGGCAGGGGTTCGTGCCCCTGAAATCCATTCAGATAGCGTCGAAACCCTCTTTACCCATATGCCTGGGATTAAAGTAGTTTGTCCTTCTACTCCTTACGATGCGAAAGGCTTGTTAATCGCAAGTATGGAGGATCCCGATCCTGTCCTATTTATGGAACCGATGCGCTGTTACCGTTCAAGCCGTGAAGATGTACCGGAAGAAAAATATTCTATTGAAATCGGGAAGGCAAAAACTTTCCAAACTGGAGAGGACGTTACTGTCATTACATGGGGAGCAATGGTCCCTATTTGTCAGCAAGCTGTTAAATCAGCTGAAGAAAAAGGGATTTCTTGCGAGCTGATTGATTTGCGGACTCTTTATCCGCTTGACCGTGATGCAATTAGCCAATCAGTTCAAAAGACGGGCCGGGTTGTAATTGTTCATGAAGCTCATGCTACTGGAGGAGTTTCTAATGATGTGATGGCGATTATTAACGATACATCTTTTCTCTATTTAAAAGCTCCGATTCAAAGAGTAACAGGCTTTGACGTGCCTGTCCCGTTTTTCGCTTTAGAAGATCACTATTTACCTACACCAAAACGAGTTTTAAAAGCTATTACAGATGCTGCTCAATTTTAGATAAGGAAGTGATTTCATGCTTGAGGTGAAGCTTCATGATATTGGGGAGGGCATGACAGAAGGGGAAATTATCCATTATTTTGTCAAGCCTGGGGATCATGTTAAAAGCGATCAGCCGCTAGTGGAGGTTCAAACCGATAAAATGGTGGCAGAGCTCCCTAGTCCTGCTGACGGGATTGTTAAAGAAATCATAGTAGAGCCCGGAACAACTGTAACAGTTGGCACCACACTGATTTTAATTGAAGCGAAGGGTGGTGCAGCAGCACCGGAAAAACAACCAACAGTTGAAACAAGCGCTGCAGAGGAAATCCATAAACTAAAACCAGCAGATAAAACTCTAAAACAAAAGAGGGTTGTATTAGCGGCACCTTACACACGAAAAATCGCTCGTGATAACGGAGTCGAAATTGACCGGATTACTGGAACAGGACCTGCAGGGAGAATCACTGATGAAGATGTTTATCGATATATCGATTCGTTAAAGGGGAATGATGAGGCTGCGGTAGCCATTGATACAAGGGTCAAAGAAACACTGCTCTCACCACAACGAGCCGCAGAGAAAAAGGATGAGGAAACCATTGCTTTTAACGGGCGGAGAAAACAAATTGCCAAAAAAATGGTCCAATCTCTTTATACGATTCCACATGTCACCCACTTCGAAGAACTAGAAATCACCGAATTAATGAAAATGAAAAAGCAATTAAAAGATGCGGGAAAAAATGTTTCATTAGGGGCTTTTTTTGTAAAGGCAGTCCAACTAGCCTTACAGCATTATCCGATTTTTAATGCTTATTTGGATGAAGAGCAAGGTGTAATCAGACTTAAAAAGGAATACAACATTGGTCTCGCTACCGATACGGAAGAGGGTCTAATTGTACCGGTCATTCATCAGGTTGAAAAGAAGTCTATCTTAACGATTCATCATGAAATGAAAGAATGTACAAAAAAAGCACTGGAAAATAAACTCTCAGCTAAAGACCTCCAAGGCAGCACCTTTACGATTTCAAATGTGGGTCCTCTTGGCAGCATTGGGGCAACTCCAATTATTAATTATCCAGAAACAGCTCTCCTCGCCTTCCATAAAACGAAAGAACGACCAATTGTTAAAAATGGAGAGATTGTAATCGGGAATGTAATGAATGTCTCAATGTCTTTTGATCATAGGGTTGCAGATGGAGCGACAGCCGTAGCCTTTACAAATCGGTTAGCTGAATTACTAGAAAATCCAAGTCTATTACTAGTGGAGCTGGTCTAAATGGTTGTTGGAGAATTAGCGATGGAACGTGATGTCATCATTATTGGCGGTGGACCCGGCGGATATTCAGCTGCAATTCGTGCTGCTCAATTAGGGAAAGAAGTAACACTGGTTGAGAAAAATCATATGGGCGGTGTCTGCTTAAATGAAGGGTGTATTCCTTCAAAAGTATTTGCGGAAGCAGCTAAACAAAGCCAAGCATTTCCCCATTTCGAAAAGCTGGGCTTTGAGATGGAGAAGCCTAACTTTGATATTACAAAGCTTCAAACTTATAAGAATCAAGTTATTACACAGCTAAGAGCGGGTGTAGAGGCACTGTGTAAAGCGAATAAAATTGAAAGAATTGAAGGAAGTGCCACCTTTTTATCTGATGACCGAATTGGAGTAGAAAACGGCCACCAGTTTGATGTATATCGGTTTAATCACGCCATTATTGCAACGGGGAATCGGGCAATTCCACATTTTAATGGAACCAAGAACATCGTCAACGAAAGAACTGTGTATAGTATCGAAAAAATTCCTTCCTCATTGATTGTAAGCGGAGGAGACTATTTGGCACTTGAAGTGGCATTTTCCTATGCGGCTTTAGGAAGTACAGTAACCTGTATTTGTGAAGAACGCGAATTTTCTTATCTCGATGAAGCTATTTCAAAGGAATTAAAAAGACAGTTCAAGAAGAAAAAAATTAAATTTATATCAGGCGAAATTACAAAGGTTGTACAAGCCGAGAATATCATTGAAATTCAAGTAAAGAATTCTAAAGGTGAGATACATCAGCTTTTGGGCGAATATTTTTACAGCAGCGCAAGCTATGAAGCCAATATATCTGACTTAGGAATTGACCGCCTCGGAATGAAGCTTGACGAATCAGGATTTATTTTAGTAGATTCACAATGTCGTACCTCGGTAAGAAATCTATATGCTATTGGTGATGTTACGGGTGGTAAACAGCTCGCGGTCAAAGCGATTCGACAAGGAAAGGTGGCTGCAGAAGTTTTGTCAGGGATTCCTTCTGAGTGGGATGATTCCTATCTGCCGACTGTTGTCCATACAATCCCTTCGATTGCAGCGGTCGGAATGACAGAGGAAGAAGCACAGGAAATCAGCCTGGAATATGAAGTCGGCCAATTTTCGATAGCCGGCAATGGCTATGCTGGCTTAAGGGAACAAAAGGACGGCTTTGTAAAAGTTTTAAAAGAAAACGGAACAGACCGAGTGATAGGCGTTCATATATTAGGCGACGGTGCAGTAGAATTAATTTCATCTGGCGTTCTTGCCCTAGAAATGGTGGCTAGGGACGAGGATCTTCTCTTTCCTTCCTATCCGCACCCAAGTATGAA
This sequence comes from Bacillus oleivorans, assembly GCF_900207585.1. GTDB lineage: Bacteria > Bacillota > Bacilli > Bacillales > JC228 > Bacillus_BF > Bacillus_BF oleivorans. The sequence goes on from NZ_OAOP01000003.1 coordinate 298,933, forward strand.
TGAAGCATTGTTAGAGGCGGTGGAAGCGATTAAGGGGCAGGCGATTCACCAGGCACCGGCTAAAAAAGAAGTTTCGGCAAAATAGACCGCGAATAGAATCGTGGTCTATTTTTTTATGTAAGTGGTTCCGGATGGCTTATAGTCTTCAAGAAAGCAGGGCCGGATATTCTTTACGGACATCAGTTCCGCTATATGCTGCAAATCTGGTGATTTCAGAAATTAAAGGACACTGGTTCCGCTATCACAGTAAAAACTTGTGATTTTTCTATGAATTTCGTTGAATAGCGGATCGTATGTCCTTTAATTTTTCAAAACACAGCTTTTTTGAGAAATAGCGGAACGTATGTCCTATAAAATTAGGGGTGTAGAGCTACTCGGTTCCTGCTGGACATCAGTTCCACTAATTGTGTTAACGAATACTACATTCCCAGACAAACGACTCCATCCGGTTTTTGCCCGATTTTCTTATGGTAATTTTATTAACAATAACAAGGTCTAAACCATATGAATATCACATAATGTTAAATCACATACCATAGAAAAAGGTGAGGGCCGCATGTTTTCTGTCTATTTTTTCGAAAATAAAGATCTCGTCTTAAATCAACTTTTGAAAAATGTTCCATCTGCAGGCGACGAGATAAAAATTAAAGGCCGTAAAGGAAAAGTATTAAGTGTTGCTACAGTTGATGAGAATAAGATCTATGTACAAGTTGACCTAGAAAAAGTGACTAAATCAAAAGCAGCAGCTTTAACTCCTTTAGACAAGAAGAAGAAAAGATAAATAAGCGAATGTAACTATGAACGTACCTGTTAGCGACTAATAGATACGTTTTTTATTTTGCTTTGGATTATAATGAGGACGAAGCGACACCCTTGCCTATTCAAATCTCCCTCGAAAAAAAGGTGAAAACTATATTACAATGAAATGAATGAAGAAAACAAACATTGATTGCCAGGTAAAACAGGCTAAGGAAGGTGAAGAACTTGGAAGCAGTGATTTTTGATTTTGACGGAACGATTATCGATACCGAAAGTCTATGGTTTGAAGTGTACCGTGATATGCTGCTG